>JAGOBP010000223.1 GCA_017999195.1 Thermoflexales bacterium | reverse complement strand
CCGCAAATCGTATTTGAGGTGGATGCAGCCGGCCGATTGGTCTTCTCCAACCACCTGGGCTTCGCCGCCTTTGGCTATTCGCGCGCCGACTTGGAGCGCGGCCTCAATGTTCTGGACTTGATCAGCCCGATCGATCACGCCCGCGCCCGCGAAAATATCCAACAAATTTTGCGGGGAGAACAATCGGGCGTTAACGAATACGCGGGCGTGCGCCGCGACGGCACCACTTTCCCGATCGCCGTCTATTCCAGCCCTATCCTGCGCAACGAGCAGCCCATCGGCCTCAGCGGCTTCATCATCGACATCAGCGAAAGCCGCCGCGTTCAAGAAGCCTTGCGGCGCAGTGAAGAAAGCTATCGCTCCCTGGTCGATAATCTGCCGTTGGGGCTATATCGCACCACACCCGGCCCGCGCGGTGAATTTCTAGTGGCCAACGTCGCCTGCCTCAAGATTTTCGGTTTCGAATCGCTGGAAGAGCTGCGCGCGGTGGCCGTGGCCGATCTGTACGTTAACCCGGCCGAGCGGCTGGCTTTCTCCGATCATTTGCTGCACCACGGCCGCGTCGCCAATTACGAGTTGCGCCTGAAACGACGCGACGGCAGCGCGCTCTGGGGCGCGATCACGGCCCGCGTGATTCAAGATCAAGCACGCGATACCGTGTATTTTGACTGCACGCTGGAAGACGTAACCGAGCAGCGCCGGGTGCGGCAAGCCTTGCTTGAAAGCGAAGAGCGCTTTCGCGACCTGGCCGAGTCGCTCCCGCAGGTGGTGTTTGAAACCGACGCCGCGGGCCGGATGACGTTTGTCAACCGCATGGGCTACGAGGTGTTTGGCTACACGCCGGCCGATATTGAGCGCGGCTTTAACGTCTTGCAGACCATCGCGCCCACCGAGCGCGCCCGCGCCCGGCACTTGATTCGCCCGGTCAAAGGGCAGGCCACGATCGGCGAGGAATATACCGCCGTGCGCCGCGACGGTCAGATGTTTCCGATGGCCGTTTATGTCAGTCCCATTCTGCGCGACGATCACGCCGTGGGACTGCGCGGCTTTGTCATCGACATCACGGAACGCAAACGCGTCGAAGCCGCCGAGCGCGAGCAGCGCACGCTGGCCGAGGCGTTGCGCGACACGGCCGCCGCCCTCAACAGCACGCTGGATTTTGAATCGGTGCTGGATCTGATCCTGACCAATGTGGATCGGATTGCGCCGAATGACTGTGCCACCATTTTGTTGATCAGTGCCGATCGTCAAACCGCCCACTCGGTTCGGCTGGCCGTACGGCCCGGGATTAGTGTGCCCGCCACCGGCTTCCACCTGCCCATGGCTGAAGCCGCCAATCTGCGCCAGATGCTGGCCAGTGGTCAGGCCAACATCGTGAACAATGTGCGCGATTATGCCGAATGGGTCAAGGTGCCGGAGTTACAGTGGATTGGTTCGCACGCGGGTGCGCCCATTCGGGCGCGCGGTCAAATTGTCGGCTTCCTCAATCTGTACAGTCAAGCCGTCGGCTTCTTCACCTGGCAGCACGCCCAGCATCTGCAAGCCTTTGCCGATCAGGCCGGTGTGGCGATTCAAAACGCGCAGTTGTACGAGCAAGTGCAGCAGTACGCCGCTGAATTGGAAGCCCGCGTGGCGCGCCGCACCGCCGAGTTGGAACGCGAGCGGCAGCGCCTGCAAGCCATCCTGGATACGGCCGGGGAAGGCATCGTCTTTACGGATATTCACGGCACGATCGAGTATGTGAACCCCGCCATGGAGCGGCTCACCGGCTACACTGCCGATCAAGTCTTGGGTCAAACGCCGCGGCTGTGGGGCAGCGATCGCACCCCGGTAGCCACCCATGCGCAAATGTGGCAGACCATTTTGCACGGCGACATCTGGCACGGCGAGGTCATCAACCGGCATCGCGACGGCAGTCTGTATGACACCGCCATGATCATCGCCCCGCTGCTGGATGCTGCCCGCCAGATCATTGGCTTTGTCGGCTTACAGCGTGATATTACGCGCCAGAAAGAACTGGATCGCCTCAAGGATCAATTTGTCGCCAATGTCAGCCACGAGCTGCGCACACCGCTGGCCAATGTAAAACTCTATCTCAGCATGTTGGAACGCGGCAAGCCGGAGAAGCAGGCCCAATATTTGCAGACCTTGCTGCGTGAAAGCAGCCGCCTGGAAAATTTGATCGAGAACCTGTTGAGCATCTCGCGGCTCGATATGCGTCAACTCCCGATCGAACTGCGGCCCACCGACGTCAACCTGTTGATTACCCAATTGGTCTTTGATCGCGCCGCCTTGATTACCGAGCGCGGCCTGTTGCTGGAAAACCGCCCGGCCGCGGACCTGCCGCCGGCGCAGGCCGATCCAGCGCTCGTCATCCAGATCATGTCCAACCTCATGACGAATGCCACGCACTACACACCGCCCGGCGGCGTCATTACGCTGAGTACCGCGCGACAACAGCGCCGTGATCGTGATTGGGTTACGTTGACGGTTAAAGACAGTGGCCCCGGCATCACGGCCAAAGATTCATCCCACTTGTTTGAGCGGTTCTATCGCGGCGAGGCCGGCCGCAAGTCCGGCGCGCCCGGCACCGGCCTGGGGCTGGCCATCTGCCGCGAGATTGTCGGGCAGTTGGGCGGTGAAATTACGGTGGACAGTCAACCCGGTCAAGGCGCGGCGTTTACGGTGTGGCTACAACCGGCCTAAGCTGGCCCCACAGTCTTGCCTCTGCTAGAGATTAGCGATCACCTTCGCACCGCTACGCTAAGCGCGGATAAACTCTGCGCGCGCACCACGCTTACCGCGGCCTTAATTTGTAGTATCATTCCCCCCATAAGCGCGCACTGTTTGCAGCCCAACCGCGCCAGGTAGAAAGCGAGCGAAGTCGATGAGCCCAACCGACTCCCAGTCTGTGCAACACGCGAGTATGACCACACCAGTCCGGCTATCCGCTCTGCGAATCACGCTGATTTACATCTTAGTCGCCGTGATCGGCCTGTCACTGGGCGACCTGCTCGTCAGCGAGTTATTGACGGCTGACCCCGCCGTGGTGCTGTGGGGCATCACCGAAGACTTGCTGTTCACCCTGGTCTCTGCGGCTGTGGTTTATCTTCTGGTCTGGCGCGCGCTCCGCACACGCGCGGTGCTGGAACAACATTACAGTGAATTGTTCGCCAACACCCCGCTCGGCATTTATCGCACCACCCCCGATGGCCGCATTCTGGCCGCCAACCCGGCGTTGCTTCACATGCTGGGTTATACGTCACTGGCCGAGTTGGCGCAACGCAATCTAGAGCGCGAAGGCTTCAACCCCCGCTATGAGCGCAACGTGTTTCGCACCCGGCTGGAGCATGAAGAGCAGATCGTGGGACTGGAAGCCGAATGGCAGCGCCGCGACGACACGACTATTTACGTACGCGAGAATGCGCGCGTCAGCCGCGATGCCCGCGGGGCAATCGTGGCTTACGATGGCGTAGTGGAAGACATTACTGAACGCCGACAAACCGAGTTGGCGCTGGAGCGCGAGCGTGACGTGCTGCGCGCCCTGCTGGACAGCACCGTCGACACCATCTACTTCAAAGATACCCAGGCGCGCTTCACCCGCATCAACCAGGCTCAAGCCCGGGTGCTGGGCGTAACCGATCCGCACGAAGCGCTGGGCAAAACCGATGCCGATTTCTTCCCGCCGGATCTGGCCGAGATCATGTTGGCCGAAGAACGGCAGGTGATTGCCACCGGCCGCCCCAGCCTGAACCGTGAAGAATACAACCCCACTCACACCGGGCAGCCGCGCTGGTTCTCGGTCAGCAAGAATGCCCTCTTCGATCAGGCCGGACAGATCATCGGCCTGGTGGGCATGTCGCGTGATATTACGGCGGTCAAACTGCGCGAGCGCGAATTTGCCGCCATCGCCGCCATCGCCGCCGCCATGCAAGCGGCGGCCACCCGCGCCCAGATGCTGGTCGCCGCGCTGGAACAGATTACCACCTTGATGCGCGTGGAAGGGGCGGTCATTGGCCTGTGCGATGCCGCCGCGCGCGCGGTAACGTTTGAGGTTGCCAGCGGCGTGTGGTCGGAATCACGCGGAACACGCATTCCGATCGACGATCAACTGCGCGCCGAAATTGCACACGCCGATCGGGTGCAGCTGGCCGCGCGCTGGTCGGCCAGCGATCTGTTTCAACCGATCAATCGCGGCGGCCGGCTACCCCATCTGTGCGCCGCGCCGCTTCAGGCACAAGGCGCGGCGCTGGGCCTGCTGGTCGTTGGCCGCACCCAGCCGATCACGGCGGACGAACAGCGCTTGTTCGTCGCCTGCGGTGATGTGGTGGCCGGCGCGCTGCAACGCGCCGCCGAACATGAACAAGCGCAGCGCCGCGCCGATCAGCTGGCCACGCTCAACCTGTTAAGCCGTGCCCTGGCAGAGAACTTGTCAGAGGTTGAAGTTTACGAGCCGCTCGCGCGGGCCGTGACCCAACTGCTGCCCGACTTATCCACTACGCTCATCTCCTTGTTTGACCCGGCCACACAGCAGATCCGCTGCGCTTACGGCATCAGCGACGGCCAGCCAGTCAACCTGGCCGACTTCGCGCCGCTCGTGCTGAACAACGGGCCGCAGAGCCGGGCCATCCGCACCCGGCAGACCGTCATCGCCAATGACTGGCTGACACAACAACCCACGCTGACCATCATCACAACCGCCAGTAACCAAGCACCGGTCGCCGCCTTGTTCGCGCCGATGCTGGCGAAAGATCAAGTCATTGGCGTGGTGCAAGTTCAAAGTTATCAGGTCGATCGTTTCAGTGCCGAAGACGGCGATTTATTGATGGCCATTGCCAGCACCGCCGCGATTGTGATTGAGAATGCGCGCTTGTTTGACGCCGAGCGCCGCCAGCGCGCGCGGGCCGAAGCCCTAGCGCGGCTGGCCGCCCGCTTGAACGCTCAGGCGGAATTGCCCGACGTTTTGCAGACCGTGTGTGATGAATCACGGCAGGCGCTTAAAGCAGATGCGGCCAGTGTCTATGTGCATGATGCGATCCGGGGCGAGTTGCGCATTGCGGCCGTGGCCGGGCTGCCCGACGATTTTTTAGCCCGCGCTGCGCCGATTGCCGCGTCAGTCTACACGGAGCTGCTGACACCCAATCAACCGACGTTCGTTTTTGCCGACCTGCGAACCATGCCCGACTTGCCCGGCGCGGCGATGTATCAGGATTACGATCTGGTGACGATTGCGACCGCCGGCATGCTGCGGGATGAACACTTGATCGGCGTACTCACCGTTAAATCGATCGGGCGGGTGCGCACGTTTACGCCCGACGAACTGGCCTTGCTGGCGACTTTTGCCAATCAGGCTGCTGTCGCCGTTCAAAATGCACAACTGCTGGCCGCGGAGCGCGAGCAGCGAATCTTTATGGAGGCGCTGCGCGACACGGCCGCAGCCTTGAACAGCACGCTCAATGTCGACGAGGTGCTCGATCGGGTGTTGGACAATATCGGGCGCGTCGCGCCGCACGATGCGGCCAACATCATGCTCATCGACTCAACCACCGGCCAACTGATCGGCCGAGTGGCGCGCTGCCACGGCTATGATCTGATCTCACCTGAGTTAAACATGGAAGTGCGCCGCCTGCGCTTGCCCGTGATGCAGCTGGCGAATCTGCGGCAGATGGTAGAGACGGGGCAACCGTGCATTATCAGCAACATCAAGACCTATCCCAACTGGATCGATACACCTTCGACGCACTGGCAGGCGTCCTACGTGGGCGCGCCCATCCACCTGCGCGATAGTGTCGTGGGGTTCATTCAACTGGACAGCCGCCAAGTCAATTTTTTCCCGCCGATCGTGGCCGAGCGCCTGCAATTTTTCGCCGATCAAGCCGCCATTGCCATTGAAAACGCGCGGCTATTTCAGGCCGAACGCGAGCAGCACTCGCTGGCGGAAGCGCTGCGCGACACGTCCGGCGTGCTGGCCGGCACGCTGGATCTGGACGAAGTGCTGGACCGCATCTTGTCGAATGTCGGTCACATCGTGCCCAATGATGTGGCCTCGCTCTTGCTGATCGAACATGGCGTCACGCGGGTTTTGCGGATCGTCGGCAACCTCACGCCCGAGCGGGTCGCGAAAGTCCGCGAGGTCCACCTAGTGGTGGCAGAGACGCCCAACTTGCAACGCATCCTCGAAACCCAGCAACCGCACTTTATCGCCAACACCGACACCGATCCCAGCTGGACGCAGGTGCCCGAGATCGACTGGATCAAATCGAATATCGTAGCGCCGATGATTGTCAAAGGCCAGATCGTGGGCATGTTGGCGCTGGACAGTCGCCAGCCCAATTTCTATGCGGCCAGTCACGCCGAACGCTTGCAGATTTTTGCCGCGCAAGCCGCCGTGGCCTTGGAGAATGCGCAGTTGTTTGATGCGGCGCAGCAGCGGCTGAAAGAATTGGCCGCGCTATTTGACGGCAGCCGCGCCATGACCGCCTCGCTCGATCGCACCACGGTGCTCAACACGATCACGCAGCGCCTGTGTCAGGCGGTGGACGCCACCAGCGTGTACGTGCTGTCGGTTGATCTGGTCGCCAGCGTCGTGCACATGCTGGCCGAGTATTTCAGCCCGGCCGCCAATGAATTGGAGCGGGTCTCTGATCTGGGCGCGACCTATCGGCTGGATGATCTGCCGGATACATTGGAGGCTCTGCGTCAAGGCCAACCGTCGATTACGATGATTGACGACCCGCAAGCCGAGTCGGTCGCCGTGAAGCAACTGCACACGTACGGCGGACAAAGCAGCCTGCGGGTGCCCATGAATGTGGCAGGCAAAATCCGCGCGTATGCCGTCATCTGGGACAGCCGCAGTGCGCGACGCTGGACTGAAGCCGAGATCCGGCTGTGCCAGACGCTGGCCAATCAGGCGGCCGTGGCGCTGGAAAATGTGCGCCTGT
>JAGOBP010000222.1 GCA_017999195.1 Thermoflexales bacterium | reverse complement strand
GATTGGAAGCAAGGGCGCGCGCGATGCCGATGCGCTGACGCTGCCCGCCGCTGAAGGCGTGCGGAAAACGCTGCAAAAAATCGGGGCGCAGACCGACCAATCGGAGCAGCTCTGCCACGCGATCGGTGTGTTCCTTGCGATTCTTCATGCGGCTCATCAAAAACGGTTCGCGTACAATGTCGAACAAGGTCATGAGCGGACTCAGCGATGCATAGGGGTCTTGAAAAATCATTTGCATCTGTGAGCGCAGCGGGCCAAGTTCACGGCGCGAGAGTTTGGCCAGATCAACCGTATTGCCTTGCGCGGTGCGGAACAACATCTCGCCGCTGGACGGCTGATAAGCGCGCAGCACGCAACGCGAAGCAGTGGTCTTGCCGCAGCCGCTTTCGCCCACCAGCCCCAGCGTTTCACCTTCGTTGATGAAGAAACTTACATCATCGACGGCGCGGACATTGCCGACCAGCTTGCGAAAGAAACTGCCCTTGTAAATGGGGAAGTACTTGCGCAAATGTTTGACTTCGAGCAGCGGTTGGGCAGGTGCTTTAGTGTCCGTCACTCTGATCGCTCCACGTCGTGATAAAGGAAGCAGCTGGCGAGTTGCCGCTCGCCGACGGGCAGCAGGCTGGGCGCGTGCTGATCGCATTTGCCCGGCATGGCTTGCGGGCAGCGCGGATGAAACGGGCAGCCGCGCGGTTTGTTGAACGGGTGCGGAATCGAGCCGCTGATGGTGGGCAAGGCTTCACGCGGCGTCGAATCGATGCTGGGAATGGAGCGTAGCAGCGCCTGGGTGTACGGATGCTTGGGCGCGTGGAAAATGTCGTCCACCGGTCCTTGCTCCATCACCAGCCCCAGATACATCACCATCACGTAATGCGCCACCTGCGCGATGACGCCCAAATCGTGCGTAATGAAGATGATGGCGGCGTTGCGCTTTTCTTGCAGTTGGCGCAGCAGGCGCAGCACTTGCGCTTGCGTGGTCACATCGACGGCGGTGGTCGGCTCATCGGCGATGAGCAAACGCGGATTGCACGACAAAGCCATCGCAATGATCGCGCGCTGGCGCAGGCCGCCGCTGAGCTGCCACGAGTACGCATCGAGCCGCTGCTCCGGCATGGGGATGCCGACGTCGCGCAGCAGATCGATCGCGATTTGGCGGGCCTCTTTTTTGTTGACGGCGCGATGCAGTTGAATCGCTTCGATCAACTGGTTCCCGATCGTGTGGACGGGGCTGAACGAGGACATCGGTTCTTGCGGGATCAGCGCGATCTCGGCGCCGCGAATGGCCCGCATCTCTTTGCCGTTCGCCTCGAGTTTGGTGAGGTCGATGTTCTCTTCGGTGGTGCCGTTACCCGATTGAGCCACCTGGCGATGCCACATGATCTCGCCGCCCACGATCTGGCCGGGCGGATCGATGATGCGCAAAATGGCCTTCATCGTCACGCTTTTGCCGCAGCCGCTTTCGCCGACGATGCCGAAGACCTGTCCGGCCTGCACATCGAAGGTCACCCCGTCGACAGCTTTGACTTCGCCTTCGTCGAGTTTGAAATAGGCTTTGAGGTTGCGAACGGATAGCAAGGGTGCTTCGGTCATAGCGTTTGCCTGTAACGTGCTGCGTGTTGCGTGGTGCGTGCCAGTATTTCACGCACCACGGATCACGCACCACGGATTAGTGACTGTACGGATCCGCCGCATCGCGCAGGCCGTCGCCGACGAGGTTGAAGGCCAGCACGGCAATGATGACGATGATGCCCGGAATCAACAGCCACGACGCCTGGGCAATCGTCTGGATATTTTGCGCTTCTTGCAGCAACACGCCCCAACTGATGGCGGGCGGGCGCAGGCCCAGCCCCAGAAAACTCAGCGAGGTCTCACTGACGATCATCACCGGAATCGCCAGTGTGGCGGTGGCGATGATGTGACTCATAAACGTCGGCACCATGTGGCGCGTGATGATGCGCAAGCGACTGCACCCGGCCAGTTCTGCGGCCAACACAAAATCCTCTTCGCGCAGCGCTAAAAACCGACCGCGCACTTCGCGCCCCAACGTCGTCCACCCGATCAACGAGAGAATGATCGTGATCGCGAAGAAGACCTGCTCGGGCCGCCAGTCTTGCGGCAGCGCCGCCGACAATGCCAGCCAGATCGGAATGGTGGGCAGGGCTTGCAGCAACTCGATCAGGCGTTGAATGATCAAGT
The DNA here is from genome assembly GCA_017999195.1 of Thermoflexales bacterium. Classification (GTDB taxonomy): domain Bacteria; phylum Chloroflexota; class Anaerolineae; order Fen-1058; family Fen-1058; genus JAGOBP01. The sequence continues at coordinate 4,749 of JAGOBP010000222.1, read as the reverse complement.
CGGGCAGGCCGCCAAAATAGCCTGAAATACCGCCCAACAACACGCCGAAGATGGTACTCAACACGACGGCGATCATGCCGATGGTCATCGACGTGCGCGTACCAAACATCACGCGCGACCATTGGTCGCGGCCCAGCCGATCGGTCCCCAGCAAACTCAAGCGGTCTTTCGCGTCGCTCGACGCGGGACCGATCAAGTGCGTATCGGTTTCGATCAAGCCGAGAATTTTATAAGGATAGCCTTTGACGAAGAACTGTACCGGAATTTTGCGGGCTTCATCGACCTTCCATTCCATGCGCAGGGTGGTGGGATTGCGCTTGCCGGTAACACCCGGCACCCACGGGCTGAGATTCGCGCCGTCAAAGAAGTGCAACGGCTGGATGGGGATGAAAGACTGTCGGGCTTCGGTAAATTCTGGATTTTCCGTCGCAAAGAAATCAGGCACCAACACAATCAGGTACATGAAGATCAACAGGCCGCTGCAAAACAAGGCCAGGCGATGTTTCTTGAAGCGCCACCAGACCAGCGTCCAGTTGGATGCGACCGAGATGCGCTCTTCCGCCGCCGTGGTCGCGGGCGTGATGACAACCGCGTCTTGAGCACTCATGCGCGTGCCCCTCCCATGCGAATGCGCGGATCCAGCAGCGCCAGCAAGATGTCGGAAATCAACGTGCCGACGATGGTGAGACCGCAGTAGATCAACAGGATGCTGCCCGCCAGATACATATCCTGGCTTTGCAGCGCGCGCAGCAACAGCGGCCCGATATTGGGCAGGTTCATCACGGTGGCGACGATGAGGCTGCCGGAGAACAATTGCGGCAGATACCAGCCGATGGTGCTGACTAACGGATTCAGCGCCAGGCGCACCGGATACTTCATGACCAGCCGCCACTCCGATAGGCCCTTGGCCCTCGCCGTGATGACGTAGGGCTTGTTGAGCTCGTCCAATAGATTGGCGCGCATGATGCGCGTGAGCCGCGCCGTGCCCGCGATGCCGATGACGACCATGGGCAACCAGATGTGACTGAGCAAGTTGACCACGCGTGCCCAACTCCACGGCGCATCGACAAATTCCGGCGAGAATAAGCCGGTGACACTGATGCCCAATGACGAGTAGGCAAACCACATCAAGATCAGCGCCAGCATGAAATTGGGAATGGCTACGCCAATGTAATTCAGGATCGAGAAAATGTAATCGATCAGCGAATGCGGATGCGTGGCGCACAAAATCCCGGCTGGTATGGCGACCACCCAGGTAAAGACGAAGGCGAATAAGGCCAGAATGACGGTTAACACCAGCCGTTCGCCGATGAGTTCATTGTTGGGGCGTTGATATTCCAGCGACAGGCCCAGATCGCCGCGCAGGATATTTTCCATCCAGCGCAGGTACTGAATGTGAATAGGTTGATCGAGACCGAACTGTTGTTTGAGCGCGACGATTTGATCTTCGTCCACCGATGAGCCGGACGAGGCCAGCGTGGCGATGTAGCTATCCAGAAAGTCGCCGGGCGGCGCCTGGATGAGAATGAAGACCACGACGGAAAACAGGAAGAGCAGCACCGGCAAGAGTATCAGCCGTTGAAGGATAAAACGTAGCACAGTGTGTCCTCCTGAGTGTAAGGTATGTCTTTCCGAGGCCGCAGGCCGAGGAATCTCTGACTCAACCAGTCACGTCGCCTGCTGCGCGAGAGATTCCTCGTCGCATCCTTCGACTTCGCGGTGCTTCGCTCAGGATGCTTTTCGGAATGACACGTGAGCCGGTTGGGGCGAGCGGACATCAACGCCCACTCGCCCCAACCACCATCAATCGATCTTACTTCTTATAGAACCAGGTTTCGGGCAGCGCATTGCCGGGGGTGCGCAGCGGCCAGTCATTGCCCAGTGATGCGGGCACGTTCATCAGGCTGTTGTTGACCACGGCCACACCCTGCACCATCGGCGACAAACCGATCGTGCTGATTTCGTACTGCTGATCGACCCAGTGCGCGTACAGTTCCTTGGCGAGCGCGACCTGCTCGTCAGGACCGACGGTCTTGGCTTTGTCCATGATCTCGACGATCTTGGCGATCTCAGGCGTCGGCTCCATGCCTTCCTTGCCGCCCGAGGCATACCACTGGCGAACCAGCGGCGCAAAGGCCAGGCCGGGGCTGGTGCGCGGATCGTACTTGGGCGCGCCGGTGAACGGGAAGCCGCCCGTGTCTTCGTTCCAGACTTCCGTCTGGATGTCATTGCTGTCGCGCATCTGGAAGTGCAGCGCGCGCTCGCGAATCTGCACGATCGTCTTGATGCCGACCGCTTCCCAGTCCTTGGCTACCAGCTGCGCCACATCGGGCCACGGGCCGAAGGCGGGCACGACCGAGATTTCGATCTGGACGACCTTATCGGTGCCCTTGTACAGGCGATAGCCGTCCGCGTTCTTCTTGTCCAGCCCGATCGCGTCCAGCATCTTGTTGGCTTCGTCTTGCTTGAATTCAGTGTACTTGTAGGCCACTTCGTCGCCCGGATAGTACGGGTGCCACGGCGCGGCCACGGCATTGCGCGGCTCGCCCAGGCCCATGAACGGGCCTTCCTGGATCTGCGTGCGGTTGGTGGCATACGACATCGCGATGCGGAAATCGCGATTGCGCATCAGATTGCCCAGATCCTCGTCCTTCTGATAGGTCTGGTTCATCATAACCACCGCGTCCGAACCACCGAAGTCCGGCCACGTGATGATCTTGTACTTGCCGGCCTGCTCGTTTTCCTTCAGCACCGGGTAGTTCATCAGGTTGATGTGGCGATCCTGCTGATCGAGTTCACCGGCGATGGCGGCCAGGTTCAACGCCTGCGTGTCGGCGAAGAAGGTGAAGCGCACTTCGTCGAGGTACGGCAGTTGGTTGCCCTCAACGTCCACGCCCACATAGTACGGATTGTGCTTCATGGTGAAGATCTGCTCGCTGATGCGCGTCACGGGCACCCAGGCGGCCATGGTGGGCCGATCGGGGTTTTCAAACGGCGCGTTCTTGCTGGCGAACAGTTCGACCCACGTCTTGAACTTGGCGTCGGCCACCATCTTGTCGAGGTCGGCTTGCTTGGCGAAATTGGGGTGGAATTGCTTCAGATAGTGCGCGGGCAGGAACGGCGCAAAGGTGCGGTCGCCGCCGTCTTTGTTGGCCAGTTCATACAGGAACAGCGTATTCGGCTCGGCATAGGTGAACTTCACGGCATAGTCGCCGTCCTTTTCCACCTTGGCCACTGACCCGTCTTTGTTCTTCATCCACTTGGGCAGTGCCGGGGTCACGTCTTTGTTCAACAGCACATTGTCATACCAGAACAGAATGTCATCGGCCGTGAAGGGCTGGCCGTCCGACCACTTGGCGCCTTCGCGCAACAAGACGGTCCAGACCTTGAAATCGGCTGAAGTTTCCCAGCCCTTGGCTACTTTGGGCATGACCTTGCTGCCGTCCGGCGAGAAGCGGACGAGGCCGTCAAAGACCACGCGGACATAGTTGTTATAGTCCGACGGGCCGGTGAAGCCGCGTCGCCACGTGCCACCGTACTGACCGACCTGCTCGCCCTCGACCACCAGCGGTTCCTTGGGCAGGCGCTCGTCGACGGGCGGCAACTTGCCTGCGGCCACATCGGCGTCAAACAGCGGCGATTGCTTGTACTTGGCGGCGGGGGCGGCCGGGGCCGCGGGCGGCTCGGTCGGCTTGACTTCCGCTGGCTTGGGTTCAGCCGGCTTGTCAGTGGCCTTCGGTGCGGCGGGTTGCGCCGGGGCGGGGGCCGGCGTGGCGGCGGGAGCCGCGCAGGCCGCAAGCAGCGACACAACCATCAGCAGGGCGAACAAACGATACAGCGTATGTTTCATCTCAGCGCTCCTTAGGGAAGTGGGTTGAAGAGCTTACACGTTGTTCACAGATGCGACACATCACGGGCGAAATTGGCGTTCGGGTGGCGCGGCCTCCTTTTTTCCTCGTTGTTCTTAAGTGGTCAATTTAACTTGATCGAAATTCCAGCCAAAGCGATCACATAAAGCCTGCACATGATCGTCCCACGTCGGCTCCGATGGCGGCTTCGCACCGACAAAGGCATCTACGCTCAAATAGCGCAGCGTGATCGCACTGTCACACCGGATCGAATGCAGCGTGCTCGGCGGGATGCGGACCACGTCGCCGGGTTTTACGCCGAATTGTTCGGCGGGTTCGCCAATCGTCAACACACCCGCACCGTCCAGCACATAGAAGATTTGCTCGGCGTCATCATGCTGATGCAAGGGCGGCGCTTCGCCGGGTTCCAGTACCACCACAAACACTTCCGTGGTCGCCGCCTCCACCCGATCGAGCACCAGATCATTCACGTGCGTCGGGTAGCGGTAGCGAATCGTTTCGGCGGTGTTGAACACGTAACGGGTCATTCAATCATTCCTTGGACGCTGATTTGCGCAGATGAACGCAGATAGATTTATCAGCGAAAATCAGCGTGTATCTGCGTCCGATACGGCGGCCACCAACGCATCGATGGCGCTGGCGGGTGTGTCCGGGCTGACGCCGCCGCCCGCCGACAAAATCAGGTCGCGCCCGCCGGTCTTGACGATGCACTCGCGCGCGAACGCTGTGACTTCATCCGCCGTGCCACGCACCATCAACTCCAGCGGCGGGACGTTGCCCATCAATGCGATGCCCGGCGTCTTGGCCTGCACTTCGGCAATATCGGTGGTGTGACTGAAATTGAAGACGTCAAAGCCGAGCGTGCTCATCGGTTGCAGTA
>JAGOBP010000221.1 GCA_017999195.1 Thermoflexales bacterium | reverse complement strand
GGTGCGTGTAGTCGCTGAGGCCGTTGATGACGGGCACGCTGGCATATTGCGCCAGTTCCACTACGTCGCGATGACCGAACACGCGCGCCATGATCGCGTCCACGTAACGGCTCATCACGCGTGAGACGTCGGCCACGCTTTCACGCTGGCCCAGCGAAATTTCATTGGGTGACAGGTACAGCGCATGGCCGCCCAGGTGCAGCATGGCCATATCAAACGATACCCGCGTCCGCAGGCTGGGTTTGGTGAAGACCATGCCCAGGGTCTTGCCCTTCAGTACCGGCGGATTCCCGCCGGACCGCCATTCTTGTTTCAGTTTGACGGCTAAATCGATGAGGTCAGCCAGTTGATCGGAGGACAGATCAGCCAGCGATAGGAAGTGCTTCACAGCGGTCCCTCCAGAAAAGAGTGTGATTCAAGCGTATTGGCTAGTATAGCACAAGTGTTAGGGGGAGGGTAGGGTTTGAGTCGGGCGGAGTGCGCGGCCTCGATTGCACATTCGTGGCGATCGGGCGATAATCGCCCCCTATGAACACTCGCTTTGTCGTACGCGGAACCTTATTGGCGTTAGTAGTGGTGCTGGCCGCCACGGCTTTGTCCATCGTCTGGGTGAATACGGCCCGCTTCTCGCCGCTCGACCCGACGCCGCCGCGCCCGGTGCTCGAGGCTCCTTCCGGCGAACTGCCCACCGGCGCGGTCGGCCTGTCGGAGTATACACAGTATGCTAATGCTGAGTATAATAGGGTAGGTTGTGGCTTTATCTTCAGTCTTGACACCGAGCGTTTGGTCGGGGCGACGACAGCCCACAGCCTGTCATTTAATGCCGCTTCGCCGTTGCAGCGTATTGCGTTGGGCGTGGTCGGCCAATCGGGTTTTGTGGTCGAATTCGATCGACTTCACGGGTTGCCGGGTACGGCTCGATCGGGCGAGGATATGACCGTTGATTACGTCCTGCTGCACGCGGCATCGGCCAACTCGATCGATCCCGCGCTGATTCTAAGGCCCGATGTGCGCGGCCAGCCCCAGCCGGGTGAGCGGGTGATTTTGTACAGTGGTTTGCAGCCCGGACAGCTGTACAGCGGCACGGTGCAGTCGGCCAGCGCACAAGCCGTCTGGGTGGTGATGGACGACACATTCGATCCCAGCGGGCTGAGTGGTTCGCCTTTTGTCAGTCAGCACACCGGGCAGGTGGTAGGCATGGTGATCGCCACCACGCAACGCAGCGGGCGAGTGCTGCTGGGCGCGCACCCGATCGGCTCACTCGTCCGATTGGTTGAAGAGGCCACAAAGTTTCCGTTGATCTCGACGTATCGCAAATGATGGTGACTGGTAATTGGTGACCAGTTAACCAGTCAACCAATTACCAATTGACCAGTCTATTTATTCCTAATCTACCATTCTACTCTCTCTGGAGGCCCCATGAACATCATCGTCGAATTGAAATCGGATACCGGGCAATTAATCGGGTTGATGACGGTTCCGCCCAAGGACTTCAAGACCGGCTCTAAAGGCTTCTTCGCCAGCGGCAAGGTCGAGATCGAGGGGAAGCGTTATCAGGCGCAGATTCAACTGGTGGAGATTGGCAGCAAGACGACCACTAAAGCAGAGTCGTAAACGACTTCAACAGTGTGCCGCAATAAACAGCCTATTCGCCATCAACGTCTGAACTTGCTTGATGGCGAATAGGCTGGTCGGGGGAGGCGTCTTAAATTTCCATACGAATTGGAGTCTTTATGCTGAAGTATTTACCCCTCAGCGTTTTGATGGCGGCCTTATTCTTGACCTCGACTGCCTGTCAGTCGGCCGCGCCCGCTGCGACGCCCGCGCCCATTGCCCCAATCAGTGAATCGACTCTCGCGCCGACAGCCTCTGCGCCTTCCAGCGCGGCTGATTGGCGTGAATTGCTATCCTACGTGTCGCCGCAATATCTCGATCGCCGCTCGGGTGACGTCATCGGTGCGGGCATTGGTCTGTTGGATGTCGCCCAGGTTCGGGCCGATTTGTCGATTCCATTGATTTCGGGCGCGGATCCATCAAAAGCCAAAGCGAGTCTCATTCTGGGGCTGAACACACAAGGCTTTGGGCTCAAGCCGCTCGATAGCACATCTCCCTCATTTTTCGGCAAGTGGGGTTGGGACATTGCCGATGTCGATCAGGTTTTGCTGTTTAACGAAGACTACACCTACATCATGCGCGGCCGCTTTGATCGCACGGCGATCAAAGACGCGTTTGAAAAGCAAGGGTATCAAGCACGTGCTCAGGGTGAGTTCACACTATATTTGAAGGACATCAAGCCGCCCAAGCAGTCGCTTCAATTTGCCTGGAAAGCAGACACATTGATGATTGGCGGGACTGAGGCCGCCCTCAAAGGCCTGATCGAGCGCAAGGCGAGTGGCAAACCGGGGCTTGATCAGGCGGTGGCGCTTCAACCCGCGCTCGATCGCGCGACAGGCCGTTGGGGACTGTATATTGCGCCGCCGGGCAGCATGAACGGCTATGCGCGCTGGCTTAAACTGCAATCGATGGTGGCGGCAGAGTCGTCGGTCTATCGCACCTGGGTTGAGGCGCGCTCTGGACAGGCCGCGTCCATCGCCTGGGATGTCATGGCCGTAAGCTGGCGGGGCAAGTCGCCAACCGATCTGCAATTCCTCTACGTCTATGACACGGAGCAACAAGCTCAGGCTGATGTTGATCTGGTGAAATCGTCCTTGACTGACGCCCCCGACTTCAATCACAACCGATTGTGGAGTGAAGTGTTGAGTGGCGTTGCAGTCGAACTTGATCGAAATGTTATCCTTGCTCAGGCCAGTACCACGAACGAGAGTTTGCTGGGCAATGCAATTCAGGGCGAAGAGTGGGGGCTGATTCCAATTCGCGTCGGCGCGTCAGCGACGAGTGTTTCACCGTTATCAACCACGCGCCCGGAGATTTCTGTCCTTGATAATGGCTGGTATTTGTACAGTCTAGAGGCCGATGGATTTACGCTGGCACTGCCCGCGCATTGGGCGCAAATCGATCTCCGGGCTGGCGCGGTCGACGCTATGGTGGCGCCGCTGGTGGACAAGAACCCAGACTTCAAAGGGATTTTGACCGATCAGACTCGTCAAGCGCTTCAGACCGGATTCAAGTTCCTGGCGTTCGATTTCCCTGATGGCACCACTTCCGATTATGCCACGGCTAACGTAATAAAGGTTCCCAACACAGGCGGCCTGCCGTTGGAGACGCTTGCGCGTGCGCTGTTGAATCAATACAACGAGGCGACTTTCGTCGTGAAGCCGGTCAAAATGCAGAGCGTGCGTTTGCCTGTGGGTGAAGCACGCGAATTCCAGATCCATGAGAAGCTGGTTGATGCCACTGGCAAGGCGCGCGATTTCGTGGCCACTCAATGCGTAATCGTGGGCGGCGAGGATTTGTATTTGATCACGCTGACTGTAACGAGTGATCAAGCTGAGACATATGCCGCGGATTTTGAGCAGATTATGCAAGGTTTTCAGTTAGTGAAGTGATTCCTTGCGGGCGGTGCGACAAATAGCGAGACGACCGGCGCATTTCATCCGGTCGTCTCGCTGTTGCCGTCGGTGGTTGGCTACTTTACTTCGTCCCAATTTTGCCCCACGCCCACTTCCACCTTCAAGGGCGGATTGAGCGCATAAGCATTTTCCATCAACTCTTTCAGCAATTGTTCGACTTCGCTGGCCTCGGCCTGCGGCGCTTCCAAGATCAACTCGTCGTGGACTTGCAGGATCATTCGGGTCTTGAGGTGGCGCGCGGTTAGTTCGCGATGAATGTTGATCATCGCGATCTTGATGATGTCGGCTGCCGTGCCTTGAATGGGGTGGTTGATCGCTTCACGTTCGGCTGAACGCTGCATGACGTTGGTGCGCGCATCGCGCGTTTCGGTGCGCAGGATGGGGAAGTAGCGCCGCCGCCCTAACAACGTTTCCACGTAGCCGTCCACTTTGGCGCGACGTTTCGTCTCATCGATGTAGCGCCGAATGCTCGGAAAGCCTGCAAAATAAGCCTCTACAAACTTCTGCGCCTCTTTCATCGAGATGCCCGCTTGCTGCGCGAGCGATTGTGTCCCCATGCCGTACAGCAAACCAAAGTTCACGCGCTTTGCAAACGAACGTTGATCGGATGTGACCTGATCGACGGGCACGTTCAACACGGTGGCGGCGGTGGCGCGGTGAATATCCTGACCCGCCGCGAAGGCCGCGCGCAAGCCCGGATCGTTGGCGATGTGCGCGGCGATGCGCAATTCCACCTGCGAATAGTCGGCGGCGATGAGGACGTTGCCCGGTTCTACGATGAAGGCGCGGCGCACCTCGCGGCCCAGTTCGCTGCGAATGGGGATGTTCTGCAAGTTGGGGTCTTGCGACGCGATGCGCCCACTGACCGCGCCTGTTTGATTGAAGGAAGTATGCACACGCCCCGTTTTGGGATTGATCAATTTGGGCAGGGCGTCGAGGTACGTGCCCTTTAGCTTGGACAATTGTCGTTGCTCCAAGATCAGATCAATCACGGGATGCAGCCCCTTCATCGAATCGAGCACGTCGGCGGCGACGGATACTTTGCCCGTCGAGGTCTTGCGTTCACCGGGCGCAGTGAGTTGCAATTGGCCGAAGAGCACTTCGCCCAGTTGCGCGGGCGAGTTGAGATTGAACGGCCGCCCCACCATCTCATACACTTGCACTTCGATTTCTTTGAGCCGCTTGTCTAAACGCACGGACATATCGCCCAGAAATTGCGCGTCGATCTTGACGCCTGCGAGTTCCATGTCCAGCAACACGGGGACGAGTGGCATATCGATCGTGTCGAGCAGTTGGCGCAAGCCCAGTTCCTTGAGTTGCGGCTCTTGCAACTTCAACAGGCGCAGCGTGATGTCGGCATCGGCGGCGGCATAGGGCGCTGCATCGTCGATAGCAACTTGATCCATGCTGATCTGTTTCTTGCCCGTGCCGATCAACTCCGTGATCTCCGTCATCTCCAGACTAAGTTGCGACGCGGCGAGTTTCTTCAACCCGATATGTCCGCCCGGCTCGATGAGGAATGCTCCTAACATCGTGTCGAAGGTGAGGCCGCGAATCGGTAAGCCGGCTTCGTGCAACACGGCCATATCGAATTTGGCGTTGTGCGCGACTTTAGGTTTGGCTTCATCGGCGAAGAGTTTTTGCAAAGCCGCGGTCACGGTCGCTAACGACAGTTGTTGTCCTTCCGCATGACCCACCGGAATGTAATAGCCTTCGCCTTCACGCACGCTGAGTGAAATGCCGACGAGGTTGCTCAACAGCGGATCAGTGGAAGTGGTCTCGGTATCGAAGGCGATGATGGGGGCTTGATTCAAGTCCGCCACCAGCGCAGTGAGTGTGGCTTCATCGCGCACGATGGTGGTCTTGGTGAATGTTGGCTTGTTCGACTTCGGTCCTTCGTTCGGCTGCCCCTCATCAAACATCGAGATTTGCTGGGGTTTTGCGGCCTTTTTGGACGCTGCAGGCGCGCTCTCGGTCGGCGCGGCGGCTTGATCGGGTGTGGAGTCGATCGAGGCGGCCGATACTCCGCCTTGTGGTAAGCGATTGCGCAGCTGCTTGAAATCGAGTTCATCGAACAGAGCCACGACGCGATCACGATCGTAGTTGTGGATCGCGCACTGGTCCCACGCCAGATCGATCGGGACGTTGAGGCGAATCGTCACGAGGTCTTTGCTCAGAAAGGCCATCGCGCGATTGGCTTCCAGCGCGGTCTTGGCGCGAGCGGGCGTGACGGCATCGAGATGATCGTAGACATTTTCTACCGAGCCAAATTGCTGCAACAAACTGGTCGCGGTTTTTTCGCCGATGCCTTTGACGCCGGGCACATTGTCGCTGGTGTCGCCTTTCAGCGCCTTGTAATCAATCAACTGAATCGGATCAAGGCCATAGCGTTCTTTGACGGCGGTCTCGTCGTAGGTGGTGGTGTCGTTCCACATACGGCCCGCGGTGAACACTTTGACGTGCGGATCGATCAACTGAAAGGCGTCGGTGTCGCCCGTGACGATGAGCGCATCTAGGCCATCGGCGGCGGCGCGCTTGGACAGCGTGCCCAAGATGTCGTCGGCTTCGTAACCTTCGGCGGTGATGGCGGGAATGCCAAAGGTTTCCACCAACTGCACGATACGCGGCATTTGTCCGGCTAATTCATCGGGCATTTTCTGGCGCGTGCCTTTGTACTCGGCAAACATATCATCGCGGAAGGTGCGGCCTTTGTCGAAAGCGCACGCGATGTAGTCCGGCTTTTCGTCGGCCCACACTTTGAACAGCATCGACGCGAAGCCGAAGATGGCATTGGTGAATTCGCCGCGCCCGTTGGAGAAGCGCGGCTTGCCGCTGGCATCGTACAACGGCAGGCCATAAAACGCGCGGTAAGCAAGTGAGTGACCATCGAGGAGTAGAATTTTCTTGGGCATTAGGTTATCCTGTAACCGTGGTGCGTGTTGCGTGAAGGACTCTACGCAAATGGAATGTCGTTTAGCAGCGTTGATAGATCAACTTCGTAAGGCTCGTGCGCTTCCAATAGTTTGTAACCGCGTTCCGCTGGGATCATGGTCATGAGCAGCTGGATGATTGACGTGAGTAGTTTGATACGATGCAGCACAACCTGGTCAGTGAAGATGTGCCGCGGTTGGTAATACCAGGTGCGTGATTCGCGCGCGGAGCCTAACGCATATTCGTAATAGCGGGCTTGATCTTTACCCGATTGGCGGCTGTACCCTTCGGCAATGTTGGCGCTGATCGATCCGGTGGCGCGATAGAGTTGATCCGACAAGCCCAACGTGCTGTGATTCTGCATCAACTTGCAGGCATCCGGCCAGGCGATGTCGCTCATGAACAACGCCAAGCGATACACTTCCATGCGCCACAACGGATCGCCTGTAATCTCGACCGGAACTGAAGTCAACCATTCATCCTGCGTCACGATAATCTCCCCCACGCACCACG
>JAGOBP010000220.1 GCA_017999195.1 Thermoflexales bacterium | reverse complement strand
TCTTTATCTTGAGCGTCGCGGTGCTTGTGCCGCTCATCGTCAACATCGCCTCGATGTTCACCCTCTCGCCGCTGCCCTCCTTTGATTTGACGCCGATGGCGCTGGTCATTAGTTGCCTGATGTTCGGCGCGGTGCTGTTCCGTTTCCGATTGGTTGATCTGGTCCCCATCGCCCGCACGGCCGTCATTGAAAACATGCCGGACGGGATGCTCGTGTTGGACACGCGCGACCACATCATCGATTGCAATCCGGCCCTGGTGCGCCTGCTGGGCGTATCACGAGACAATCTGGTAGGGCAATCGATCGAGGTTGTGCTGCGCGATCAGCGCGAATTATTCGATCAATACCGCCACCAATCGGAGGGGCAGGGCGAATTAACCCTGAACGATCGGCGTTATGAACTGCGCATTTCGCCCCTGACCGATCGGCCCGGATCGCCCGCCGGACGCCTGATCGTGCTGCGTGACGTCAGCGCCCGCTATCGCGCCGAAGAGGCCCTGCGGCGCAGTCAGGCGCAATTGTCCGGCATTATCGACACCGCGCAAGATGCCATCATCACGCTCGACGCCGATCAGCGCATCGTCATGTTCAACGTCGGGGCCGAGCGGCTGTTTGGCTGCCGCGCGGCTGAGGTGTTGGGCCAAACGGTTGAGCGCTTCGTGCCCGACTATGCCCGTGCCCGGCACGCGCAGCACATTCGAGCCTTTGCGCAGACGGGCGTGACCACGCGCACCATGGGGGCGGGCCACGTCACTGCCTTGCGCGCCAACGGCGAAGAATTCCCCACCGAAGCGTCGATCTCGCGCGTGACCGTTGACGGTCAGGACTTCTTCACGGTCATTCTGCGTGACATCACGCAGCGCGAGCGGGCCGATCGCGAACTGCGCTTGCAGAAGCAGTTGTTTGAAAATCTGGTGGCGGTGGCGCGCACCACTAGCGAAAAACCCGATCTGGACGATACCCTGCGCAATGTGCTGCGCGTCAGCGTAGGCTTGACGGAAGCCGTGCGGGGTAGTCTGTTCCTGTTTGATGCGGATGGAATCGTCACCCACACTGCCTCGGTGCGCGACAACGACCCGATTGATCTGCGGCGCGCGGTGATCGGGCGTGTGATGAGCCAGGGCCTCGTCGGCTGGGTGGCGCGTAATCGGCGGCCCGGCCTGGTGACGGATACAGCCCAGGACGAGCGCTGGTTGATTATGGAGAGCGAGCAGATTCCCACGCGATCGGCGCTGGCCGTGCCTATCGTCAGCGGGCAGGTCTTGTTAGGCGCACTCATCTTGATGCATGCCGAGCGCGGGCATTTTACCGAAGCACACGTTCAGTTGATGCAAGCGGCGGCCGATCAAATGGCGCTGGCAGTGCGCAACGCCCGCACGTATGATTTGCAACGACGGCTGGCTAAACAACAGACCACGCTGTACGAAGTCCTGCGCACGATCGGTGTGAAACTCGATCGGGATGGCGTGGCCCGGACGGCCGCCGAAACGATCACGCTGTTGGCCGGTTGGCCCAACCTGGCCATCATCCTGCCCGACGACGACGGCTCACACTGGGTGGTGCGCGCGGTCAGCGGCATGCTGCCGATGACGATTGGTCTGGCGCACCCGATCGGGCAGGGCATTATCGGGCGTGCGTTTACTTCGGGCAAACTTCAGCATGTCGCCAACGTGCAGGATGATGCGGATCATCTCTTCCCTGAATCGAACACGCGCAGCAAATTAGTCGTGCCGATGCGGCGCGGCCAGCGCGTGTTGGGCGTGCTCAACATCGACAGCCAGTACGTGTCGGCGTTTGACAGCAACGATATTTCGCTGGCGCAATCGTTGGCCGAGGCCGTGGCCTTGGCGCTGGACAATGCGCTGCTGTATCAGACCATTGCCAATGAGCGCAGCCAATTGCAGGCCATCATCGAGTCCAGCCGTGACGGCATCGTATTGATCAGCATGACGCAGCGCATCTTGGTGATCAATGATCCGGCGCTGCGGTTGTTGGGGATGCCGGGTAAATCTGCCCAATGGTCGGGGCATTCGGTGCGGGCCGCTATGCGTTATCAGCGGCGGCTGGCGCCGCAAGCCTTAAGCGCCATCCGGCAGGAAATGAAACGTATCCTGATCGGGGACGAACCGTCGGGCAGCGGAGAATATCAGATCGGCACAGCGACCGTGGTCTGGTACAACCTGCCGGTGACGACCGAGAATGTCGCCGCCGGGCGGCTGGTGGTGCTGCGCGACGTCAGTGAAGAACGATCGTTGTCTGACTTGCGCGAAGATTTGACCAGCACCATGGTTCATGATCTGCGCAACCCGTTGACGGTGATTCAAAGCGCGCTGGAATTGCTGGAGATGGACGCGGGCAGTCAGCCGCAGGTCTTGCCCATCATGCGGCAGGGCTTGCAGCGGATGCTGAACCTGGTCACGTCGATTCTGGATGTGAACCGGCTGGAAAGCGGACAGATGCCGCTGGAGCGCGAACCGACTCTGCTGACCAGTTTTGTGGATGAAGCCCTGGCTGTACAAAAAGTGCTGGCCGATGAGAAGGATCTGCGGCTGCACAATGACCTCAATGGCGCGTTGCCGCCAGTGACCATAGATACGGAACTGATCAGCCGGGTGCTGCAAAACCTGATTGGTAATGCGATTAAATTCACTCCGTCAGGGGGCGACATTCGTGTGTCGGCCCATCAGGATGCCGCCGATGCGCGCCGGGTCGTCGTCTCTGTCAGTGATACCGGACCGGGCTTGCCCGCCGAAGTCCAGTCGCGGCTGTTCCAGAAATTTGTGCGTGGCGCAGGGCCGGGGCGCGGCAGCGGCCTGGGGTTGGCCTTCTGCCGATTGGCGATTGAGGCCCACGGCGGCCGCATCTGGGCGGACAGCGCGCCAGAGCAGGGTACGGCGTTTCACTTTACGCTGCCCGTCAGCACGGCGGATTGATTTCGCGCAATGTCGGGTATATACTGACCGTAGCGGGGACAAGCAAGCGAGGGTCAATATGGCAACGCAACATCTGGTCCGTTTGCCCGCAGTCGCAGGCACGTTTTATCCCGGTGATCCCGTTACTTTAGCCAAAGTGATCGACGGCTATCTGGCCGAGGCCACCCGCCTCGAACCGGAGCCGTCGATTTTGATTGCCCCACACGCCGGTTACGTGTACAGCGGCGGCGTGGCTGCGCACAGTTTCAAACAAGCCCAGGGCCGCGACTATGCGCGCGTGATCATCCTAGGCTTCAATCATGCAGCTTCCTATGGCTTTGACGGTGCGGCGGTTTGGACATCAGGCGCGTGGCGCACGCCGTTGGGCGATGTGGCGATCGACGTCGATTTTGCGCGGCACTTGGTCGAGCACGCGTCGGTCTTCTCCGCCGATCGATCGATCCATCTCGACGAACACAGCCTGGAAGTGGAAGTGCCCTTCATTCAGCGCGTCTTGCCCGGGGTCCCGATCGTGCCCATCTCGATCGGACGGCCCACGCTAGACAACGCGCGCGCGATCGCCGACGCCCTCACGATCGAGTTGGCCGAGCACCCCAAATCGTTGGTGGTCGTCTCGACTGATCTGTCGCACTATCCGCGTTATCGTGATGCCAGGCGCGTCGATCAATCATCATTGCAGGCCGTGATGTCGCTGGATACATTGGCCCTGGAAGCCTGGGACGAAGAGGCGATGTCCAAGCGCACGCCCAATTTGCATACGACCATGTGTGGTAAAGGGCCGGTGCTAGTGGCGATGATGCTGGCGGCCAATCTCGGCGCGCAGCAGGTTAGTCTGATCAAGTACGCCAACTCGGGCGATGTGCCCGAGGGCGAGCAGGGGCGCGTAGTGGGTTACGCCGCCGTGGAGTTTGTGAAGGGCGCGCCTCCAGCGTTGAGTGCCGAAGATAAAGCGTCGTTGCTGAAATTGGCGCGGCAAACGTTGAGCGAATATTTGCCCAGTCGGGTCGTGCCCAAGTTCGAGCCGACCAGCGCGGCCATGCAGTTGCCGCGCGCCACGTTTGTCACGCTGCGCCACGCACGCACGCATGATCTGCGCGGCTGTCGCGGCGAAGTGTTTGCGCGCTCGCCGTTATGGGAGAGTGTGCAGCAAGTGAGTATCCTCAGCGCTACCGATGATCCACGCTTCCCGCCGATGCAGCCCGCCGAACTGGCTGAGATGCACCTTGAGATTAGTGTGCTGACGCCGCTGCGCCTGGTTAAATCACCTGCTGAAGTCATCGCGGGTAAGCACGGTGTGATGATTCGCAAGGGCGGGCGCGGCGGGTTGTTCTTGCCACAAGTCGCCACTGAGCAAGGCTGGGATCATGATGAACTGCTGTCCACGCTGTGTTGGATGAAGGCCGGTCTGCCCGCCGATGCGTGGCGCAAGCCGGGTGTGGAGTTGTATGTGTTTGAGGCCGAGATTTTTGAGGAATAACAAGTGACGAGTAACGAGTGACAAACTCATCACTCGTCACTCGTTACTCGTTACTCGTCAGGTTGTTCGCAAGCCATCTTGATTTCTGGAGCGTTCATGCCCACCTATCCCCTCGAACCGTTTCGCATCAAGTCTGTAGAAGCCATCCATTTGACCACGCGTGAGGAACGCGAACGGATCATTCAAGCCGCCGGTTACAACCTGTTCAAGATTCGAGCTGAAGACGTGCTGATCGATCTGCTGACCGATTCCGGCACGGGTGCGATGAGCGACGCGCAGTGGGCGGGCTTGCAACGCGGCGATGAGTCGTATGCGGGCGCGCGCAGTTATTATGCACTGAAGCAGTCCGTTGAAGACGTGACGGGCATGCCCTACTTCGTGCCTACGCATCAGGGCCGCGCCGCCGAAAATGTCTTGTTTAGTCTGGTGGTGAAGCCCGGCATGGAAGTGCCCAGCAATCAGCATTTCGACACAACCCACGCCAACATCCGCGCGCGTGGCGGCAAGCCGGTTGATCTGGTGATCGATGAAGCGAATGATCCGGCGGTGATTCATCCCTTCAAAGGGAACATGGATCTGGACAAGTTGGAACGATTCATCCAAGTGGTGGGCGTCGCCAACATCCCGATCGGCCTCACGACGATCACGAACAATTCGGCGGGCGGGCAGCCGGTGTCGATGGCGAACATTCGCGCTACGGCAGAGATTTATCATCGGCATGGCATTCCGTTTTTTATCGATGCCGCACGCTTTGCGGAGAATGCCTACTTCATTCAACAGCGCGAGGCGGGCTTCGCCGAGCGCACCATCGAATCAATCGTGCTGGAAGAATTTTCGTATGCCGACGGGTTCTTGATGAGCGCCAAGAAAGACGCCATCGTCAACATCGGTGGTTTGCTCGCCACGCGTGATGCGGCCTTATTCGATCGCTTCAAGAATGAATTGATCTTGCGCGAAGGCTTTCCCACCTATGGCGGTCTGTCGGGCCGTGATCTGGAGGTCCTCGCGATCGGGCTGCGCGAAGGGATGCGGCAGGACTATCTGGCATATCGCATCGCGCAGACGAAGTATCTGGGCGATCGGCTGTTGGAGAACGGTATCCCCATCGTGCAGCCGCCGGGCGGTCATGCCATCTACATCGACGCGTTGAATTTGCTGCCACACATCCCGCAGGCCGAGTTTCCCGCGCAGGCGCTATCGGTGGCGTTGTATCTGGAAGGCGGCGTCCGCACCGTCGAAATTGGCAGCGTGATGTTTGCGTGTCCTGATCCCACGACGGGCGTGATGCACTATCCCGCGCTGGAGTTGGTGCGGCTGGCGATTCCGCGCCGTGTCTATACGCAAACGCATCTGGATTATGTGGTCGAGGCGTGTATCAAGGTGAAGGCGCTGGGCGAATCGCTGCGCGGCTTAAAGATTGTGCGCGCACCGGAGTTGCTAAGACACTTCGTGGCCGATTTTGAACGGTTGTGAAAATACGAAACCCGGCGTTGAGCCGGGTTTCAGTTTCAATTGAAACGTAACTCAGATTGACCCACCCCGCAATCAACCCTATACTGAAACCATTCACACGCAGTGGCCTTACCCATAAATGAAGATCAAGGAAATGCTCGTAGCAGGGTCGGCGTGCATCAGCGCCCACTCATCGGCTCGATGAAGTGGGTGCGTTCGTTTTAGGCGCGCGAAATCATCAACGCGTGATTGGGAGGTGGGACTACCAGAAACCGAGTGAGGCAATTTAGAGACTGCGGGGGCGCAGAAAGGGCGATCGGGCCGGGGGAGTAACCATCCATTTCACCAGGAGCGTTCACCATGAACCAACGTCGATCGATGTTTGCCGCCATCGCTGTTCTGGCGTTGCTGTCACTCGTGCTGACGAGCGGCGGCGCACTGGCGCAGTCTGCGCCGACCGGCGCGACGATGCCCTATGCCGGCCGCTTGACGGATCCCGCGGGCCAACCGGTGGCCGACGGTCAATATGATTTTGTTTTTACGTTGTATGCCGCTGAGAAAGATGATCGGGCGGTGTGGACAGAGACGCAGTTGGGCGTGAGTGTGAAGAGCGGCGAGGTCCATACCACGCTCGGCGCGATCAAGCCCTTCCCGGCCACGGTGTCTGATAAGGTCGACTACTGGTTGGCGGTCAGTGTGCGCGGGCGAGGCGAGACAGCCTTCACGGCGCTCTCGCCGCGTCAGGCGTTAAAAGCCGTGTTGAGCGCGCCCAACGCCGTCAATGCGCTGGCGTGTCCGCATAGTCACTTTACGGATGCCTGGATTGGGACGAATTCGGCTTATGGCTTGGATGTTGACAATCGAACCGGCACGGGCGACGGTATCCGGGCCTTTAGTGGCAGCACCACGCAAGATTTTGCGGCGATCTGGGCCGAAAATAAGGCGGTTACGGGTAACGGTACGGCCGTCTATGCCAAGAGCGTGAAAGGCACTGGCGTGTGGGCCGAAACCACCGATTTCATCGGCGTGGTTGGCAAGGCCACCGCCATCACCGACAGCGTCAATAGCGTTGGCGTGTGGGGCGAGGTGAACGCGAGCGGCCAATATGCCCGTGGTGTGG
>JAGOBP010000219.1 GCA_017999195.1 Thermoflexales bacterium | reverse complement strand
GACTTCGTCCGCACGGATCACGCGGATGTCGCCATAGTTAATTGTCTGCTGTTGCCAGAACGGCAGTCCCCCTCGTGCGCGATCCCAGATCAACACCACCAGCGCAACGACGACAAATCCGAAAGCGAGACGGAGCGCTTGAGCGACAAAGAACCTTGTTTCCTTGTCTACTTGTCTACTGAACACCCAAATCAACGGCACAAAAAACAACCCTTGAACCTTGGTCGCAAATGACAAGCCAAGCAAAATTCCCGCCCAACCCATTCGCCCGCGCGACGCCGCCACGAGTGACGCCAACCCAAACATGATCATCATCGGGTCAAGAAACGCCGTCGGGGCAAAAGAGATGGCGAAAGGGGAGAGCGCGAAAAGCAAGGGAGGCAGTAGATTGATAGATTGGTAGATTGGTAAGTTAGTCAATGGGTCAATGGGTTGACTGGTTACTGATCGACCAATTACCAGTTGACCAATTACCAATCTCCACACCAAGGCCACACTTACCACACTCGCGATGAGATTGGGCACACGCGCCGCGAGTTCCGACTGGCCGAACACATAGAAGCTCAGCGCATTGAGGTAGATCAACAGCGGCGGCTTGTCGATGGGCACACCCGTCAGCATCACATTTTCGCCGCGTGCCACCATCAGCGACCACGTGCTGAACAGCGCCTCATCGGGATGGAAGCGATTGTCGTACAGCGGCCCAAGCCGCAGCGCAAAAGATAACAGGCAGATCATCAGCAGGCCGAGTGACGAGTGACGAGTGGCGAGTGACGGTTGATTGTGCATTACGCACCATCCGCCACAGGCCACGCCTCACGCACCACGCACCACGCTTCAACTAGCACTTTTCACTCATCACTCATCACTCGTCACTCATCAATTTGCCGACAGTCTACCACACTCGCTCGTGGTATCATTGCCGGACTCGATTCCAAGGAGTCCCGAATATGTCCGATCTGCCACCCTTTGCCACGGCCCTCGTCGGCAGTTTCCCCCATCTCGATGGTGACGCCATCAGCCGCCGCCTCATCGCCGCGTGCGATGTGCCGGTCTGGCCGCAATTGCCGCGCCGCACCTTCCGCGAAAATATGTACACGCAGTACACCTTTGGTTTGCCCGGCATCGTCGTCGATGAGGCCGCCGAAAAAGTGACCTTCAACACGGCGCAAGATTTATCGCCCGCGCTGGAAGAATTTTACGCACGCTACATCGCCGACGACGTTGATTCATTTGCTTTGCCCGCCGACTATGCCGCCGGTTTTTATGCGATGTTGGCCGCGCTGAAATCGACCTCCGGTGCGTGGGCCAAAGGGCAAGTCACCGGCCCGATCAGTTTTGGGTTGACCGTGATCGATCAAGATTTGCGATCGAGCCTGTACCACGAACAATTGGCCGATCCCATCGTGAAGCAACTCGCGATGAATGCGCGCTGGCAAGTGCGGCAACTCAAGGCCGCGCGCGACAACGTCATCATCTTCGTCGATGAGCCGTACCTCGTGTCGTTTGGTTCGGCCTTCGTCAGCCTCAGCCGCGAGCAGGTCATCGCCTACCTCGACGAAGTCTTCGACGCCATTCATGCCGAGGGTGCGCTGGCCGGGGTGCATTGCTGCGGCAACACCGATTGGTCGGTCTTGCTCGCAACCAAAGTGGACATCCTCAACCTCGATGCTTACGGCTTCATCGAACATCTCGCGCTGTATCCCGATGAGGTGCGCGCTTTTGTCGATCGCGGCGGCTTGATCGCGTGGGGCATCGTGCCCAATAACGAGTTGATCACGCAAGTCACCGCGCAATCCTTGGCCGATAAATTACGCGCCGGGTTCGATACCATCTCAACCAAAGCGGGCGCGCGGGGCGTCACCATCCGATCGGCTGAGCTGGCCCACCGGAGTTTGATCGCGCCCAGCTGCGGACTCGGTTCAGCCAGCATCGACATCGCCGAGCGCGTGATCGATACCCTGGCGCAAACCGGCGCAATTCTTAAGCGAGGCTAAGGTGGTGAATATCAAAATCTTTGCCGTTGGCGGCACCATCGACAAAATCTACTTCGATCAACTGAGCGAGTATCAAGTGGGCTTGCCCAATGCTCAAGAGATTCTCGACGCGCTGCCGATTGCCTTTGAGTACGAAGTTGAATCGCTGCTGCGCAAAGACAGCCTGGACATGGACGACGCCGATCGGCAGTTGGTGTTCGAGCGGGTGGCGGCTGATCCGGGCACGAAGATCATCCTCACGCACGGCACCGACACGATGATCAACACGGCTAAGAAGTTGAGCGGCATTCCCGGCAAGTGCATCGTTCTGACGGGCGCGATGGAACCCGCGCGCTTCAAATCCAGCGATGCGGTCTTCAACGTGGGCGTGGCGGTGGGGGCGGTGTTGGCCTTGCCCGCTGGCGTGTACATCGCCATGAACGGCCGCATCTTCGATCCGTTCAAGTGCCGCAAGAATCGCGACAAGCGCATGTTTGAGGATTTGCCTTAGCGCTGACCATCACTCAAAAATGACTCGCGCCGGACTTTCATCCGGCGCGAGTCATTTCATTCAGCATCCGCGTTCATCGGCGTTAATCAGCGTCCTACAAAATCTGCTTCAGCATCTTCGCCACCGCCTGATACAGCGGCGAATCATCTCCCAACTCCACCAGCGGGCGCGCGCTGAACTCAAACTCCTTCGCGCCTTCGTCGTGGGGCACCGTGCCCAACAGCGGAATATCCAACTGCTGAATGCGCGCCATCAAGGGCGCAGGCACATCGCCGGTCAGGTCATTCAAAATCAAATACGAATTATCAATGTGAATGTCCAGTTCTTTACGGAAGCCCGCGATGCGTTCCGCCGCGACGATGCCGCGCTGCGTGGGATCGGTGACGATCAGCAAGTGCTGCACGTCGCGCGTAGTGCGGCGGCTCAGGTGTTCCATGCCCGCCTCGTTGTCAATGACGACATAGGCGTAATTTTTGCTCATGGCGTCGATGACTTCACGCAGGTTGTGATTCACCGCGCAGTAGCAGCCTTGCCCTTCGCCGCGCCCCATCGCGATGAGATCAAACTTGCCGCCCTCGGCCAGTGACGAGCGCACGTGATAGTCCAGATAGTCGCGCTTGGACGTGCCACCCGGCAATGCGCCCATCGCCGCGCCCGTGCCTAGCAATGAATCCTTCACTTGCGCCAGCATGTCCTCGCGGATGTCGCCCACGGTCCACTCAAGGTCCAGGCCCAGCACCATGTTGAGGTTGCTGCTGGGATCGGCATCAATCGCCAGCACTGCGCCCGGTTGCGATTCGCTGAGATACTTAACCACCATCGCAGAGATTGTGGTCTTGCCCACGCCGCCTTTACCCGCTAAAGCAATTGTCGTTGTCATGTTCGCTCCAGTTAGACGCCAGACAAGAGATGGTCGTTCAGCATTTAGCGTCCGTCGTCAGTGGTCATTCTTCAGGGGTTAATGAGTCATTGCCCATTGTTCTTGGTTCAAGGTAACTGCTGCGCCAACAGCCACTCAAACAAGGCGGGATCATCGTAGGCTAAACGCCACGACGCGCGATGATCGGCGTCCGGGTACAACGTGAATTTTACGGCGCTGCCGCAGCGCTGCAAGGCGTCCACCATCAACTGCGATTTGTGCGGCGCGACGATGTCATCTTGCGCGCCATGAAACGCCCAGATGGGCACGTCTTTGATGGCGCAAATATGGCTGGGAATCGAATCGTTTTCAGAATTCCAGCCGCCCGCGATGGGCACCACGGCCGCAAAGCGCTGCGGATATTGGATCGCCATGGCCCACGCGCCAAAGCCGCCCATGCTCAGGCCGGTCAAGTACACGCGTTGGGCATCGACCGCATAATTGGCCTGGATGTGATCGAGCAGGGCGGCTACCGCGTCCAGTTCGGCCCCCCACCAGACCATGTCGGGCGGGGCTTGCGGCGACACGACAATAAACGGATAATCTGCATCGCCGATCAACAGTTCCGGCAAGCCGTTCTCCGCGACCAGCGCCGGGTCCAAGCCATTCTCACCCGAGCCATGCAGAAACAAAATCAGCGGCCACTGTTGACTGGGGTCTTGCCCGTACGTTTGCGGTAAGTATAGCAGAAAACCGATCGAAACCGGCTGTGTAAGGCTCTTGCTGTTTGTCAGTTCCAGCGTGATCGTGTAGGGATGTTGTCCCCGGCGCGGATCAACGGGCAGCGCAGTGGGTGTGGCGGTGGGCAACTCGGTCGGCGTCGAAGTGGGCGGCACGGCCGTCGCGGTCGATGTTGGCTCAGGCGTGGCCGTCGGGGTGCGCGTGTCGATCGGTTTGAGCGTGGCCGTTGGATTCGCGGCCACACTCGGCGCAGACGGGATGATCGCGGATCGACCGCAGGCCGACAGCATCAGTGCTGCGCACAACCACCCGATCAAGCGTGCGCGTCCGATCATTTTACCAGACCCGTCAGGCGTTCGCTCTCGCGCCACAAGCGTTGTTGCAGCGCGCGATCGTGCGACAGCGGCGATGAGGCGACGGCGCGGCATTTGTCGAAGTATTGCCCCGTCACGCCTGCCACCTCGGGCGAACTGGCCAGATACACGGAGGTCGCCGCGCCTTCGGCCAGACTGCTGCCGGTGGTGTTGAAACCCGACGCGAGCAACTTGGTCGTAATCACGCCTGGATGCAGCGCGTTCGACGTGACGTCTGCGGCCTGCATGCGCTCGGCCAATTCATAGGCAAACAACACATTCGCCAACTTCGACAGGGCATAAGCCGCGTAACCGCCAAAACTTTTTTCGCCGTTGAGGTTGTCAAAGTCGACACGGCCGCGATTATGCGCCACCGAACTGACCGTGATCACCCGCGCGGGCGCGCTGGCTTTCAATCTGTCCAACAGCAAATTCGTCAGCAAAAACGGCGCCAAATGATTGATCGCCAGCGTCAATTCATACCCATCGGGCGACAGTGCGCGCTCTTGCATAAACGTGCCCGCATTATTGATCAACACGTCGAGGCGATCGTAGTCCATCAACACATGCTGCGCTAAAGTACGCACGTCAGCCAATGAAGCCAAATCAGCGACGGCATACGCCACCCGATCGTTCCCCGTGGCCCGCCGGATGTCGTCGCGCGCGGCCTGTGCCTTCGCCGCGTTGCGCCCGTGCACAATCACTTGCGCGCCCTGCTGCGCCAACTCCAACGCCGTTTGTTTCCCAATGCCATCGGTTGAACCGGTGACCAAGACGATTTTGTTTTGCATGGTGCTTTGTCCTGTTGAGATGACTGTTCTTCGACATGTTACCACACAAACGCAAAGACACGGCTCAAGGCCGTGTCCAATGCGCAGGGGTGCGGCATTACCTGAATCTAAGTACGGGCGGCGATCTGTTCCTCGAGCGTCTTCGCCATCTGTTGCGCGGATTCACGCAGCGACGGCACGTAATCGTACACGGCCACGCCCAGGCGATCGGCTTCCTGCACCATCAAATCCGCGTTGAGGAAGCCCAGCACCGGCAGGCCCGGCGTCTCCGCGCGCAGGAAGGTGGCCTCGTCCTCATTGCGGACTTTGTTGCCGACGAGCCACAAGCGGGTCAGGCCGATGTCGTTGGCCAGTTGTTTAATCTGCGCGGCTGTGCCTAAACTTCGACGAGTTGGCTCGACCACAATGATCATGGCATCGACAAAATCGACGGTGGCGCGGCCCAGGTGTTCTACGCCCGCGTACATATCCATGATCAACACGTCTTCGCGCCGAAACATCAAGTGCGTGAACAGCGTCTTCAGCATCGCGCTTTCCGGGCAAATGCAGCCGGATCCGCCCAGATCGACCGAGCCCATTTCCAGCAGGCGCACGCCGCGATGGGCCACCGCAAAACGATCGGGGATGTCGTCAACGCGCGGATTGATCGTGAAGAAGCCGCCGCGTGTGCCGGGCTTCGCGCCCGTGCGTTCTTCGATCAGCGCGTCCATCTCCGAAATCGGATGCAGTTTGGCGCGCAGTTCCGCCGGAAAGCCCAGCGCACCCGCCAGACACGGCGAGGGATCAGCATCGGCGGCCAGCACGTTGCGGCCCAGGTCCGCATACGCTTGCGCCAACAGCGCGGCCAGCGTGGTCTTGCCCACGCCGCCTTTACCGCTTAAAGCGAGTTTCATTGGCTATCTCCCGTCGGCGCCAGGCCGCGCTTCCGCGCTTCCTCGCGCAGGGCCAGCATAATCGCGGGCATGTCCATCGTGCTCAGGCACATGCTGCGCGCGCGCGTCAATACGCTGTCCGACCACAAGGTCCTGCTGGTCAAGACTTCCTCATCGTTTTGCAGCACCAATTGCAGCATCGTTTCCAGACTGATGTCTTCTTCATCTGCGCGCGCGTGCTTGACGCAATACGAACAGCGCCCGCAGCGCCGCACATCGTAACCCGTGGTCGCAAACACCATGCCGCGCAACGTGCTGGGATCGGGCGGCTTGCGTTGCAGTGGAATCGTCTCACTCATCACTCGTCACTCGTTATGATCGAATCATCGTCAACAGCATCTTAAACGGTGTTGTCGCGCTGACGGCGTGCGGCTGATTGGCCGGCATGATGATCAGATCACCTGCCTTCAAATCAAACGGTTGTCCCGCAATGGTAATGCGCGTTTCGCCGTCCAGCACTTGCACCAGCGCATCAAACGGCGCGGTGTGCTCGCTCAATTCCTGGCCCGCATCAAAGGCAAACAGCGTGACCGTGCCCGTCTTCGCATTGATCAAGGTGCGGCTGACGACCGCGCCCGCTTGATAGGTTACTAATTCGTTGGTGTGAAGCACCGTTGCCAGCAGATCCTCTTTGGTCATTCAAACCTCCTGATGTATCCGATAATTGTATCAGAGTTTGCCTCGGTCTAAAGCGCGCTCAGGTGGGCGGGCGCAGCCAAAGCGTGAAGGCCGCGCCCTCATTCAATGTGCTCTCAACTGTGATTTGCCCGCCCAACTTCGCCATGATCGATTGGGCGATGGCGAGGTTCAAGCCGGTGCCCGGCACGGTGTAGCGG
>JAGOBP010000218.1 GCA_017999195.1 Thermoflexales bacterium | reverse complement strand
TATGATGCGTTGTGGGGCATCGTGCTGGCGTTGATCGTCGTCAATGTGATTCTGATCCGCATGGGCTTAAGCCTGTTCAATCGGGAAGAACTGTTGGGCCGCGAGATCGATCAATTGAGTCTGCGCGGCACGTGGCATAAATTGCGGCAGTATTGGGCTGCGCCTACGCCGAATGATCAGCCACAGCGTTTCTCGCTCGGGCGGATGTATCGGCGGCACATTCCGGCGGCGCTTAAGCGCCAGCGCAGCGCGGTCCTCGCGGTCGGTGCGGCGATGATCGTCGGTGTCAGTGTGGCGTGGATCATCGGAAGTCAGATCGCTTTGCCAGAAACCACCCTGGCTTCGTTGCGAGATGGCTTTGCCAATTTGTCGCTGGCGTCTTTCAGCGGTGAGAACTTTGCTATGATTCTGCCGGCGGCTAAAGACAATGTTTTTCTGGCGATTTTCGAGAACAACGCGCGGTCGTTATTGTTGGGCGGCGTGCTCAGTCTGTTCTCGTTCGGCGCGTTAGGGGTGGTGTTGTTACTGGCGGCGACTGCGCCGTTGGGCTTCATCGCGCCCATCGTGGGCATGGCGGGCCTGAATCCGGCGTTGTTCATGTTGGCGTTCATTGCGCCGCATGGCATCGTCGAACTGCCCGCGGCGCTTATCGCCACGGCGGCCGCCTTGCGCGTGGGGGCGTCATTGGTGCATCGTAATCCCAATCTAACGCTGGGCGAAGGCTGGCTGCTGGCGCTGGTGGACTTTGTGAAGTTGTTTGTGTTTGTGGTCTTGCCCTTGCTGGTCTTGGCCGCCCTGGCCGAAGCTTACGTGACTCCGCAAGTGGTGTGTTTGGTGTATGGCTGCCGCTGAGCGTGCTGGTGATCAAAAAGAGGCGTGCCTATGGGCACGCCTCTTTTCTTGTGTAACGCTGATTATGCGCCGCGATACTGCGCACTGTACTGCACGTAGCGTGTCGCGCCGCTCTTGATTGAAGCCACTTCCTCGTCGGATAACGAACGGACTACGCGGCCGGGCACACCCAGCACCAGCGACCTCGGCGGCACGATCGTTCCGCCCGTGACCAACGTCCCTGCGCCCAAGATCGATTCGTGCCCGATCTTCGCCCCGCTTAGCACGATCGCGCCGATGCCGATTAAGACATTGTCTTCGACCAGCGCGCCATGCACGACGGCGCGATGTCCGATCGTGACGCCGTTGCCGATAGTGCACGGCGCACCCGCATCGACGTGGATGATGACGCCATCTTGTACATTCGTGCCTGCGCCGATCGTCACGCGATCGGTATCGGCGCGGATGACGGCGTTGTACCACACGCTGCTTTGCGCGCCGATGTGGACGTCGCCTAGGATGATCGCGCCTGCCGCTACAAACACACTTGGCTCGATATAGTCAGGATGATGTTGCGTGTCCAAATGACCTCGCTTACTTGGTGGATTTCAACGCATCGACGGCAGGCAAAAAGACGGCGCTGTACAGCACGTCCCGATCGGTGATGGGGCTTTGCAGCAGCACAAAATAGGTCAACTTGTCGGCTTGCGCAATCGCGATGTCAACGCCCGCAATCGACACGGTGGCCGCGTATAAGGTCCACGTCAGGCCGTTGGCTTCGCGCGTGCCGGTCTCTACAAAGTCCGTCTTGATGCCGCTTTGCGCCAGTTGACCCTTCATCAAGTTCAAGAACATCGACGGCTGAATCGGCCCGGCTTGTTGCAGCAGCGCCGATTGGTCCGTCAACTGCCCGCTGGGCGTGTACGTGCCCAGGCTAACCTTCTTCCAATCGGCGGGCACCACGCCGCTGATGCCTAACTGCGCTTCCGTAAACGCCATAAGTTTGATGTCTGCCGGGTTCAACGGAATGGCGAAACTGGTCTTGACCATCGATTCGTCGATGCAGGCGGCGTCCGGCTTGGCCGTGGGATTGTCCAGGAAAGCCAGCATCATCTTGCGCGGACACTCTTCGCTGAGGCTGGTGCCGTGTCCACCGCGCGGCAGATTGAAGTAATAGATCTGCGCTAGCGTCGAAGCCGTCAACTCGGCCCAGGCGGGCGGCGTAATCGGATCAAAGCCGCCGCTAAACACCAGCGTCGGAATACTGCTGGAAATCGCCTGATTTTCCTTGGCATCCGCGGTGGGCACGCCCCATGCCGAGCAAAACGCATATTGGCCTTTGGCCGCCAATGCGCCGTACTGCGGATATTGCTTCAACGTTGCATCCAGATCGGCGCTGGTATCAAATGGCACTTCTTCATTACACTGCACCGAGTATTGCATGCCATTGCTGATGTTGTCCATCGAGGCCAGGAATTCGGCTTGCAGACCGGCCGCCAGCGCATAGTTGCCGTCGCGGATGTCGAAGATCATCCTCGGGAGGGTGGGGATAATCGGGACGCCGTAAAGCGATTGAAACACCAACCCGACCAGCCCGTCGCCATTCATCAACGCTTCTTTTTGCTCGCCGGAATGCAGCGTGATGGTCATCGTGATCGGGGTGGTGTTCAACCGATCAACGAGTTTGAAGAATTCTGATTTGAGATCAGGAAAAGCGGCCGCACACGCCCGATCGTCCGTACACGCCTTGAAGAGCACCTCAAACGCACGCGCGCCGTTGACGGGCAACTGCGAATAGAGATCAACTTGCGGCGGATAGACCGAATCGATCACGACGCTGCGGATGACCGACGGCACATCGCGCATGGCCGTCAGCGCCAGTCGCGTGCCGTAAGAAATGCCGTACAGATTCACCTGCTGAAGATTCAGCGCCTGGGCTAGCGCGCCAATATCGGCGGCGTTTTGCGCGCTGTTGAACACGGCCAGATTGACGCCCTCTTTGACCAGTCGTTCGCGACAGGCCAGCAGCGCCTTGTTGCTCAACTCTTCGCTTTGCGCGGGCGTTAGGTTTTGCGGCAGCATGTCCATGGTCTGCTGGATGCTTTCGGGGCAATCGAGCGCGGGCTGCGAATAGCCGGTGCCACGTTGATCGAACAAGATCAAATCGCGCTTCTTCAGCAAGCCCGATAGATACACGTCGAACTGCGGCATCAGCGAACGGAGCGGGCTGCCGCCGGGGCCGCCTTCCAGATAGACGATCGGATCGGGCGCGGGGCTGCCGCTATCACTGCGAAAACGTGCGACCGCCAATTTGAGCGTGGGACCATCGGGTTTGGCGTGATCTTCAGGTACAATCAAGAAGCCACATTCCACTTCGGCGCTGGCGGGTTCTTTGAACCAGCAATCTTCCTTTTCGAAGCGCGGCACGCCGGTCGGGGCAGCAGTGGGCGCGGGAGTCAGGGCGGGGGGCGTGGCGCAAGCCGATACTATCAGGCTGCACAGCACAAGGCATAGCACGAACGGCTGAATTTTCAAGGCAACCTCCATAACTTGCAGGCTTAAGAGCGCGTGGATTGTACAGAAGAGCCGCCCGTTTGGCAAGTCGGCCGGAAAGCCCCAAAAATTGGGTATTGACAGGATAGATTTCAGTTATATAATAACCGTTTGCGCCTTCATCAATTAAGCGTCAGCCTGTGTGCCGCTAACCGGTTTGGGGGATTTGATCCCCCTTTTGTGCGTCTGCTCACATGCACCGTTGACTAGGAGATAGCGAATGACCCAGAGTTTAGCCGCAAAATCATACGCTCGAATCCCCGATACTCACGCTTTACCGAACCTGATCGAAATCCAACTCAATTCATTCAACTGGTTTATCGAGGAGGGGTTGCGAGAGCTGTTCGACGAAGTATCGCCCATCGAGAGTTTTAACGGTTCACTCAAACTGTACTTTCCCGGCGATGGCCCGGAGGCTCGGCAGTTTGGCCTGAACTTCTGGTTTGAAGATCCCAAGTTCAACCAGAAAGAATGCCTGGAGCGCGACCTGACTTTTGCGCGCGGCCTGTACATTAAAGTGGCGTTGGTCAACAGCGAAACCAACGAGCATGTTGTCAACGATATTTTCCTGGGCGAATTTCCGTGGATGACGGAAAACGGCACCTTCATTTACAACGGCACCGAGCGCGTTGTCGTTTCGCAGTTGATCCGTTCGCCCGGCGTGTACTTTGACGCCGATCCCGATCCTGCGTCGGGCCGCGTTCTGGCCATGTCCAAGGTCATCCCCGATCGCGGCGCGTGGATGGAATTTGAAACGCGCAAGAGCGATTACATTACGCTGAAGTTCAATCGCAAGCGCACCATCCCGGTGACGATTTTGTTGCGCGCCCTGGCCGCCATCGACGATGGCACTGGCTCGGACATCCTGAAGACCGGCCACGATGATGAAATCATGGCCTTGTTCGAGCACATCGACAACAATCCCGATCATCAATACATCCTCACGACGATCCGCCAGGAAGGCAACCTCGGCCCGCGCGATAAGCGCACGCTGGCCGAAGAAGCGTTGCTGGAATTCTATCGCAAGATGCGCCCCGGCGATCCGCCCACACTCGATAATGCCCGCAGTTTCCTGACGGAGCAGCTATTCGATCGGCGGCGCTACGACCTGGAGCGGGTGGGTCGCTATAAGCTCAATCAGAAGTTGGGTGTCACCACGCCGCTGCGCACGATGACGAAAGTCGACCTGGTCAAAGTCGTCGAGCACATGATCAAGATCAACAATGGTCTGGCCAAAGAAGACGACATCGACCACTTGGGCAATCGCCGTGTCAAGACCGTGGGAGAATTGATCCAGAACAAACTGCGCATTGGCTTGCGCCGGATGGAGCGTGTCGTCAAAGAGCGCATGAGCATCCGCGAAGCGGGCGCGATGACGCCGATCGCTTTGGTGAACATCCGACCGGTTGTGGCGGCGATCCGCGAATTCTTCGGTTCATCGCAATTGTCGCAGTTCATGGATCAGACCAATCCGCTGGCGGAACTGCGCCACAAGCGAACGCTGTCGGCCCTCGGTCCTGGCGGTCTGCGCCGCGAGCGCGCGGGCTTCGACGTGCGCGACGTGCACCACTCGCACTATGGCCGCATCTGCCCGATCGAGACGCCGGAAGGCCCGAACATCGGTTTGATCGGTCGTCTGGCGACGTACGGTCGCGTGAACACGTACGGTTTCATCGAGACGCCGTATCGCAAGTTGATCAAGACGTTGACCAACACCGATCCCAAGTTGGTGGGTCAGACGTTGAAGCAAGACATCGTCGATCCGGTGACAAACGATAAAATCGCGGCGACCGGCATCGACATTACGCCCGAACTGGCGAAGCGCCTGGGTGAACTGCCCGCGCAGGACATCAAGATTATCCCCTTCATCGGCGACGAAATGGAATACATGTCAGCCGATGTGGAAGACCGCTACATCATCGCGCAGGCCAATGCCCCGCTCGATGCAATGCACCGCTTCCTTGATCAGCGTATTTCGGCGCGTTTTGGCGACAAATTCGTGTTTGAATCGCCCGATCGCATTGACTACATGGACATTGCGCCGCGCCAGATCGTGGGTATTTCGGCCGCATTGATCCCGTTCCTGGAACACGACGACGCCAACCGCGCGTTGATGGGCTCAAACATGCAGGCGCAAGCCGTGCCGCTGTTGACGCCCGAAGTGCCTTTGGTGGCGACGGGCATGGAATGGCAGGCGGCGGTTGACTCCGGGCAGGTGGTGACGGCGGAAGAAGAAGGCGAAGTCGTCAGCGTTACCGGCCGACAAGTCGATGTGCAGACCAAGAAGGGCAAGAAGACTTACAAACTGCGCAAGTACAATCGCAGCAATCAAAGCACATGCATCGATCAGCGCCCGATCGTCCGCAAGGGCCAGCGCGTCAAGAAGGGCGATGTGTTGGCGGATTCGTCCAGCACGTCGGAAGGCCAGCTGGCGCTGGGGCAGAACGTGTTGTGCGCCTTCATTTCGTGGGAAGGCGGCAACTACGAAGACGCCATTTTGATCAGCGAGCGCCTGGTGCGCGACGACAAGTTCACGTCGATCCACATCGAGAAGCATGAAGTGGAAGCGCGCGACACCAAGTTGGGGCCGGAAGAAATTACCCACGACATCCCGAATGTCGGTGAGGAAGCCCTGAAGGACCTGGACGAAGACGGCATCGTGCGCATCGGCGCGGAAGTTGGTCCGAACGATATTCTGGTCGGCAAGATCACGCCCAAGGGCGAGAAGGAATTGTCGCCGGAAGAGAAATTGCTACGCGCGATCTTCGGTGAAAAGGCCCGCGAAGTGAAGGACTCCTCGCTGCGTCTGCCGCACGGCGAGCACGGCAAGGTCGTCGATGTCAAGATCTTCACGCGCGACGAATACCGAGATCTCCCGGCAGGCGTCGATAAGATGGTGCGTGTGTCGGTGGCGCAGAAGCGCAAGCTGACCGAGGGTGACAAGATGGCCGGTCGCCACGGCAACAAGGGTGTTATCTCCAAGGTCGTGCCTGTGGAGGATATGCCGTTCCTTGAAGACGGTACGCCTGTCGATATCATCCTCAATCCGTTGGGCGTGCCCGGTCGTATGAACATCGGGCAGATTCTGGAAGTCCATCTGGGCTGGGCGGCCGATCGGTTGGGGTTCCGCGCGATCACGCCGGTATTTGACGGTGCCGATGAAATCGAAATCGAAGCCGAACTGGCGCGCGCGTGGATGATCGATGTGGCGTGGCGCAAGTACACGCTGGCGGCCTGGGATTGGTTGAAAGAGCAGCCGGATTACAACGATCAAGAAGAGCCGTTTGAAGACGACGACGATGTCCGCCAACTGTACCTGTCTGAATTGTTGGCCGATAAGGGCTACGATCTCGATCGGTTGCGGAGTGACGAGAATTATGCGCGGCGCATTGTGTTGCGCGAGTGGTTGAGCGCGAACGGCCTTGAACCCGATCAAGTTTTGATCTTCGAGGCGGATACACGCACTCGCAACGAGCACAAGCAGATCGATAAGAATACGGTCACGGCGTGTTTGAAACTGTGGTTGAAGGAACACGACGTCGATCTGATGGGCGCGGCGGCGGCTGAAGTCTTGGCGAAGGCCAATCAGGTCAGCCTGGAAGCGCACGATCCGCTGCCGACGCGGGGCAA
>JAGOBP010000217.1 GCA_017999195.1 Thermoflexales bacterium | reverse complement strand
CGATCGTACTCTGCACTCACCTTGATCAATTCCCGGCGCAAATCCAACGTCGTCTGCTCCGTCACGATTTCCAGCCGCCCTGCCGTCCGCTCGATCTTCTCGAACAGCATATTCGTCAGCAACTCCTG
This sequence comes from Thermoflexales bacterium, assembly GCA_017999195.1. Classification (GTDB taxonomy): domain Bacteria; phylum Chloroflexota; class Anaerolineae; order Fen-1058; family Fen-1058; genus JAGOBP01. The sequence continues at coordinate 6,905 of JAGOBP010000217.1, read as the reverse complement.
CGCCAGCCGCGAGCGTTCGTCGTCCAGCCGCACATACTCTTCATACAAGGTCTCGATCTGCGCCGCAATCAAATCAATCGCGTTCAGCCGCAGCGGATGACCGGGGACGGCCAACTCCGCGCCGGGGCGCGTGTTCAGCGCCATGCCACCGTCGGCTTGCGCTGATTTCGTCGGCGTAGGGATATTCTCGATCGGGGGCACAATCTGATCGGCTTCTGCCGCAGCCGCAAAGGCCGCGATACCATCAAACGCCGATCGTTCCGGCGCGGTCGTTCGCGGTCGTGCTGGCGGCGGAGGTGCTGTTCGCGCCGGGGCAGGTTCGGGGCGGATGGGTGCAGCAGGCTGAGCCTCCATCGAAGGCTTGATCACGGCATCAGCAGCGTCCGCAGCCTCTGGCGCGGATTCGGCCACCATCCCCGCTGTGGTCGACGGCGCATCTGCCGCGTTATCGGCCTGCGGCGTTTGCCCCGACGTGGTATCGCCCGGTGTGCCCCCCTGCGACAATGCCCAGGCCAGCGCCACCGCGCCAAACACGGCGACTACGATGCTGGTAATAATGATGATTTCCATCGCGTTCCCTGCTTTCTCCGTCTTACCCCTGGCAACCTCGACCCCTCAAGCATAGCCCACGCGCACCTGCAAGTCAAGCCGAATTTCCTATTTGAACCCAGTTGCACTGTCGCCCGAATCATGTACAATTCGGGCATGACGTCGATGCCGCTCTTCCCACTGAATACGGTGTTATTTCCCGGCCAACTCTTGCCGCTGCACATCTTTGAAGATCGCTATCGCCAGATGATCGGCGAATGCTTGCAGACCGGCGGCCCGTTTGGCGTGGTGCTGATCCGCGACGGTGAAGAAGTGGGTGATCCAGGCACCGAGCCTTATCCGGTCGGCACGACCGCGCACATCGTGCAAGCCGAGCGGTTGGCCGACGGGCGGCTCAACATCATTTGTGTGGGTAACGCGCGCTTTCGCGTGCAGCAGACCTACCACGATATGCCCTATTTGCGCGGCGAAATCGATCTGTGGCCGTGGCAGCCGCTGGATGCAGTGCAAGCCGCACAACTGCCCCCGCTCCTCCAGGTCCGCACACGGCTCGATCGCTATATCCAACTGCTGTCCAAAATCACCCAGAGTGACGTGGACATCGAATTGCCGGACGATGCCGCCGCGCTGGCGAATTTAGGTGCGGCCGTATTGCAGATCAGCGTCACCGAGAAACAAGCGTTGCTTTCCACCGGCTCGATCGGCGAGCTGCTCGATCGGGTGGCCGCGCTCTTGCAGCACGAACTGCACGATCTGCACATCATGTATGCCGCGCGTGTGCCCCAGCCGCCCATCGACGATGACGTACCCTTCTCACAAAACTGATGGATTATCACGCCTCAACCGCACGTAGGCGTGCTCGCTCCTCAATTCAGCTGCGACTTGTTTCCGTTACTATCGCACTATTGAACTATCGGACTACCGCACTAATCCACTACGTGACTTTTGACAATCGTTCCTCGGTCGGGTACAATGCCCCGGCTTTGCACACCACAGCCCCCACCCGATGGGGCTGTTTTATCTGGAGAGTTGCCGCATGAAAATAGTAGTCGATGCGATGGGCGGCGATCACGCCCCCAGCGTGGTCATTGATGGCGCAGTCTTGGCGGCGCGCGATTTTGGCGTTGAGATCATCCTCGTCGGGCGCGAAGCCGACATCCAACGCGAACTGGCCCGCCACTCGATCGGTTCCCTGCCCATCTCGATCGTCCCCGCCACCGAAGTCATCGAGATGCACGAACACACCATGGCCGTGAAAGAGAAAAAAGACAATTCGCTGAGTGTGGGCCTGCGCTTATTGAAAGAAGGCAAAGCCGACGCTTTCATGTCAGCGGGCAATTCCGGCGCCGTCATGGCCGCCGCCTTGTTTGGCGTGGGCCGCATTCGCGGCATCGATCGGCCGGCCTTATGCACGCAATTCCCGGCCAGCCTTACGCCCACCGTGTTGATTGATCTAGGTGCGAACGCCGACCCCAAGCCGGAAAATCTGCTGCAAAACGGCTTGATGGGCAGCCTGTATGCCGAGCGAGTGCTGGGCATTTCCAAGCCGCGCGTGGGCATCGTGTCCAACGGCGAAGAAGCCGACAAAGGCTCGATGCTGGTGCGCGACACCTACAAGTTGCTCAAAGAGTCGTCGCTCAATTTCATCGGCAATCTCGAAGGCAAAGACATCACCAAAGGCACCGCCGACGTCATCGTAACCGACGGCTTTACCGGCAACGTCATCGTCAAGCATACGGAAGGCATCGTGTCGTTTCTGGGCAAGTTCGTCAAACGCGGCCTCACTGGCACGTGGCTGAGTAAAATCGGGCTGGTGCTGTTAGTCCCCGGCGTCATCGTGATGCTGCCCGGCCTGCTCTGCCTGCTGCCCGCTTTACGCCAGATGCTCAAGCGCATGGACTACCGCGAATACGGGGCTGCGCCACTTCTGGGCGTCGACGGGGTTGTAATGATTGCGCACGGCCGATCGGATGCGCGCGCGATCTGGGGGGCCATCCGTTCTACCAAACAGGCTGTTGACGGGCAAATCGTCCCGGCTATCAAGGCCGGTCTGGCTCGACCGGCGGCTCAATAATCTTACCGTGCAGTCCTTCACGAGGCAAAACCATCACCATGCAACGTCGTCCTGATTCACAACGTGTTGTCATCACCGGCCTGGGCGCTTTCTCACCGCTGGGCCACTCTGTCGATGAATTGTGGTCCGGCCTGGTGGCCGGCCGATCGGGCATCGGCCCGATCACGCAGTTTGATACCGGCGAATTACCCTGCAAAATCGCGGGCGAGGTGAAAGACTTCAAGCCCAGCGATTATATGAACTTCAAAGAAGCGCGCCGCATGGGGCGTTCGTCGCAATTGGCGGTCGCCACCGTTCAACAAGCGCTGGCCGACGCGGGCCTGCCCATTCCCCTGCCGGCCGATTTGCAAGAACGCGCTGGCGTGTGCGTGGGCACGGCCATGGGGCCGTTTGAAAAGTCCGATGAAGAGATTCAGAATTATCGGAAGCGCGGCTGGCGCGCCACCAGTCCCTTTGCGCTCACGTCGTCGCTGGCCAACATGCCCTCGCACCACATCAGCGTGCTGGCGCAAACCAAAGGCCCCATCGCCACGCCCGTCAATGCCTGCGCCAGCGGCACGCAGGCCATCGTCGAAGGAGCAGAATACATCCGGCGCGGTTTGGCCGATGTAATGATCGCGGGCGGCGTGGAAGGCTTGATCATCGAGTATGGCATCGCGGGCTTCAGCGTCATGCGCGCTCTATCGCTGAAGAACGATGATCCCACGCACGCCAGTCGGCCCTTCGACAAGACCCGCGACGGCTTCGTGCTGAGTGAAGGCTGCGGTCTGATGATCCTGGAAAGCCTGGAGTACGCCCGGGCGCGTGGCGCGCACATCTATGCGGAAGTGCTGGGCGGCGCATCGTCGTCGGATGCCTATCACATGGCCGCCCCGGATCCAACCGGCGCAGGTGCGGTGCGCGCGATGAAGTGGGCGCTGCGCAATGCGGGCGTCGAAACCAGCGAAGTCGATTACATCAACGCGCACGGCAGCTCCACGCCGCTCAACGACTCGATGGAAACCCTGGCGATCAAGACCCTGTTCGGCGAACAGGCCTACAACATCCCGATTAGTTCCACCAAATCGATGATCGGTCACTGCATGGGCGGCGCGGGTACACTGGAAGCCATCGCCTGTGTGAAGACCATTCAGACCGGCACCATTCATCCCACTATCAACTACGAAACGCCCGATCCCGAATGCGACCTGGATTACGTGCCCAATGTGGCGCGCCAGGCCGATGTGCGCGTGACGCTGTCCAACTCGTTTGGCTTGGGCGGCAACAATGCGTGCGTGGTGTTGGGCCAATATCAGAACGGACACCATTAACCGCATGCGAACTTTCCGCAACGACAAATTCATTCAGAAGCGTGCCAACGTCGGGCGCTACGTCAGTCTATTTGGTCTGGGCGTGCTGGTCCTGGGCCTCATCATCTCGTTCAGCGCGCCGGAATTGATCGGGGTGTCGTTTCTAACCCTGATCGTGGGGTTCATCGCGTCACAGGTTGGCATTTACTATGGCAATCGTTATGCGCGACTCGATCGCCCTGACGAAGTGTTGTCGAAGGCGCTCAAAGGCTTCGACGACCGCTATACGCTGTATCAGTACACGACCCCGGCGGGCAATGTGCTGGTGACGCCAAACGCCTGTTACGTGTTCGCCATCAAGTTGCAGTCGGGGCCGATCTCGTACAAAAACGGCAAATGGCAGCACGGCATCGGCTGGAAACGGCTGTTCCGCGCCTTCGCGCAGGAAGGGCTGGGCGATCCCGTCAACGATGTCCGGTTGGAAGTGAATTCCCTGAAACGCCATCTCGATAAGCACCTCCCCGGCGTTGAGGTTCCCCTGCAACCCGTGATCATCTTCGGTCACGACGGTGCTACAATTGAGGCCAATGAATCGCCGGTTCCGGCTTTGCATGTCAAGAAACTGAAAGACTGGTTGCGCGGACCGGGCAAAGGGGGCGCATTGACCCCGCAAGCACACGATCAGATTGTTGCGCTGTTCGAGCCTGAAGCACCTGCGGCTTGATTCCCATCGGCGTCCGACGTCCAACCTGATGTCGGACGCCTTGTCTGCAGATTGAGGTAAGCCTATGTCTCTCCGCAAAAACATCAAGTTCTGGTTTGGCGTATTGATCGGCGTGTGGGTGCTGGTCATCTTCGCGTCGCTTGGCCAGCAAACCGTTTCGGCCCAGTCCCGCGTTTACGATTTGAAGCCGCCGTTTAAGTTTGTGCAGACGTCTGAACCCAATCGGCCGCTGATCGGGCAGCCGCCGCTGGGCAGCAAGGTCATTATGACCGAAACCTTTGGGCCGAGTTTCAAGCCAGTGGCGTCACTCGTCGGTGATGTCCCGCAGTGGCGCATCGTCCGAGACACTCTGGACACGGCCGGTTATTACTGGGGCCGCGTCAGCGATGCCGCACCGATCACGTTTACGAACAGCGCGTGGACTGCGATTTCGCCGACGGTGCTTGCGCCGGGTGACAGCAACTATCCCGCCGGGCAGGACACGTGGTTGATCTATGGTCCGCTCGATCTAAGTCGCTATCAATATGGCACCTTAAAATTCCAGTATTATCTGGATGCCGACGACACGCTGATCTGGGGCGCGTTTACCGATCCCAGCCAGGTCTTTGGGACGAGCATTAGCAACGTGCATCATAACGATTGGGTCACGGGGACTCTGTCGTTCAATCACGATAGCTATGGCAACAATGCCGTCTACCTAGCCTTTGGTTTTCAGAGTCAAACGTCAAACGGGTTAGGCGCGTTCATCCGAAACGTCCAGTTTAATGCCGAACCGATCCACTACGTCTTCCTGCCGATAGTCGGGCTCAACTTCCCGCCCACGCCCACTCCAACGCCGACCGCGACCCCCATCCCGCCGCTTTTCGGCTACACGTTTGATGCGGGCAACACCGATCTGGCTGCATGGGGCGGACGTTTCGATGGCACCAGTGGCAGCGGTAGCGGCACCTTCGGCTATGGGCAGTGCTTGCCGGGCAACTGCCTCCATACCACGAGTCTGCATGGTAACCCGGCCAATAGCCTGCGTCTGTACAGCACGGCCTACTGGTTCATGGTCGGAGCCTCGCCCAACACCAGTACGCCCGCCAACTACGAACTGCAATTGGATGTCTCGCCGGTGATGTTGTACCCGCGCGACAAGAGCTGCGGCGAGTCCTGCCCGGGGGATAATCTGGGCAACTGGTACGGTGTGATCTTCAACGCCAGCAGCGATACCTTTGGCACGACGCCCGCGCAGTTCAACTATTATGCGCAGTCCTACTATCGCTTCTACTTCTACAACGTCGACGCCGTAATGCCCATCGGTATGCGGCTTGATCGTTGCAGTGGCGGCAGTTGTGTGAAGTTAGGGTCCAGCAGTATTCCCGCTGGGTTGCTGAGCGGCCTTAATCTGTGGGATCACATTCGCATTCGCCGGGTTGGCTCGCTGATCGAAGTCTATGTGAACAATGTATTGGCTCTCAGCCGCACTGATGCTACGCTCATGTCGGGCGGCGAGTTTGGCGTGTTTACCTTCCCGTCGGATGGCAACGCAGTGCAGTATCCGCCCACCGGCTACGAGCAGCAGGTAGACTTCGACAATATCAAGGTCTACAACCCTTAAGGTCTTGAGGCCACGGAGTTTCGCGACTCCGTGGCCCTAGCAATAGCCCATGCGTGCCGAAGAATACGAAATGATGTACCAGGTCGAGGAACACCACTGGTGGTACCTCGGCATGGAGCGGATTACGTGCGAACTGCTGGATCAAGCCGTCGGCCGCGGGCGAAATTTGCAGGTGTTGGACGCCGGTTGCGGCACCGGCGCGGTGATGAATTATCTTGCGCCGTATGGCAGGGTGACCGGGTTTGACTTCTCGCCTGAAGCCTTGCGCTTTAGCCAACAGCGCGGCCATCCGCGCCTGACGCAAGCGTCGGTGCTGGCGGCCCCCTTCGCCGCAAACGCTTTTGATCTGATCGTGTCGTTCGATGTGATCAGCGAAGCGGCGGTGGACGACACCCGTCCATTAAGCGAATTCACCCGTCTGCTGAAACCGGGCGGACATTTGTTGTTGCGGTTACCGGCCTATCGCTGGCTGCACGGCCGACACGATGAAGCCGTCGCCACCGTACACCGCTACACACGGCCCGAGATCAAGCGTAACCTGCGGCGCGCCGGACTGACGGTTGAGCACACCAGTTACGCCAACGCCGTGCTGTTTCCGGTGGCGGTGCTTAAGCGCTGGAGCGAACGGCTCACACCACGCTCACAGATTGAATCGGATCTGACGAT
>JAGOBP010000216.1 GCA_017999195.1 Thermoflexales bacterium | reverse complement strand
CAAAAGGCATTGCTCAGGCTAAACGCAATACCCGCCGTCACGCCGGTCAACTTGTGCAGCAACGACATCATCACGTAGCCAAAATAGTAGTACGCAATCGCGTAACCCGACAACCATGGATCGTGCGGCGGAAATTGTGCGCTGCGCCCGATCGCGTTGAAGAAGGCAAACTCCATCGGCTTTTCGGTTGAACCCAGATCGGGATTGTTGGCGCGGAAGAGCGCCCAACCGATCAACGCGATGGCAAACACCGCCTCATACGCAATCACCAACGTGCGATGATCGCGCAGCCAACTGCGTAAATGCGCGCTGCCTTCCGTCGCGTGACTCCGCCGATAAATCCACACGCTGAGCGCCGCAAAACCGATCAGCACCGCGAGGATGCCGCCGGTTGAATTCTCGATCACGCCCAGCGTCGCCAGCAGCCACAAGCCGTAACTGACAAACAGCAAGCCGATCGGCTTGGCCAGCAAGTAGCCGCGATCGGGCAGCCAGCGCAGCCAGCGCGCCGCCAGCGGCCACGCCGCCAGGCCCAGCCCTTGAATTGCCAACCACCAGGAGAAAACGGCTAATATGTCGGACATGATTCATCCACTGAATGAGTAATGCGTAATGAGTACTGCGTAACGGAGGCTGAATCCATTACGCAGTACTCGTTACTCGTTACGGAACCACTTCATACACCGTCGTGCCTTCATTGCGATAGGCCACGGTCAACAGGCGCTGCTGCACCATCACGTCGAACTTCGCTAGCCCATCGGGCGCATAATAGGCCCGTTCGAGCGCGCCCACCACGATATACTTCACGCCGTATTGCGCCAGAATGCGCTGCGTTTCGGCCACGATCGCGCTATCATACAACAAGCGCACATCCTGCAAGCGATAATCCAGCACCTGCCCCGGCATGATCGAGCGCTGCTGGCGCTGATGCCAGTCCCAGCCGACGATGGTTGGCAGCCCGGTGTTGATCGAGATGCGGCCTTGCCAGCGGTACAACCCCGATTGGCCTTCGGCCACGACCGGTGTCCCGACGACATTGCTTTGCAGCCAGCGAATCGCGTCGTAGTCCCACTTCAACGGGAAGGGCTGGCCGTCGCTATATTCAGCGAACTGCATGTACGCCATGCCGTCGAGGCCCGGCCCCATCTCTGGTTCGTACCAGCGGTCGAGGATTTTGCCGCGCGTGGCCAGCGGCACATACAAGAACGACGCACCCACCAGCAGCCACAGGAAGCCCGTCCACAGCGACTTGCCCCAGCCGGGCCATTTCTCCAGATGTTCGGCCAGCCAGCCCAGCGCCACCGCACCGCCGATGCCCAGCAAAATCCACACTTGCAGATAGAACTTAAACGTGGTGTTCATGCGGCTGATGTCGCCCTTCAGCACCACCACTTCCACCGCAAAGGTCAGGCCCACCGCCACCGCCACAATGAACAGCCAGAAGCGCTTCGCTGTCGCCAACCGCGGCCGCCAGAACAACAGCGCAATCAGCGCCAAGATAGGCACTGCGACGATGACCACTTCGCGTCCGCCGCGGAACAACAAGAACGTCGCGCCGACGATCGCGATACCGATGATCACCAGCATCCACCACAGATTGCGCCAGACCGTATTCAACAGGCCGCGCCACCAGCGCACGCCCCACTTTTGCAATTCCCGGATCAACAGCGTGACGATCGGGAACAGGAAGAGCAGATGGATATTCAAATACGCCCACACCGGCGTCAGCGAACCTTGCCAGATCTCCGCGCTGGAATACGCCGTGGCGTAATTGCGCGTGAACGGCAAAAAGCCGATCACGCCGATGGCCACAAACCCGATCGCGCGGGCCAGCAAACCCGCCCACGTCGATAGGCGATTCAGCGGTTCATTCGCCAGCGTACCCACCACCACCGCCGCCCCGCCGATCAGCAAGTACGTTGGATAATCCCACGTATTGGTCGCGCGCAACGCACCCGCCGTGAGTCCCCCCAACACGATCGATCCAGTGGCCGCCCACAGGCCGCTCGGGGCGCGCGCCAGCCAACTGATGGCGATCACCAGCATCAACAACGTCAACGGCATCGCCAGCATATGCGCGTGCAGGTCGGCGTACAGGAATGTGAAATAGGGGAACTCGCTGATCGGTCCGGCTTCGGTGGGCGGCGCGGGAATCTCGCGCGTGGGCGTGAAATACCACCACTCGGGGCGATAGTTCAACGCCTTGCCCTCGAACAACATGCGGCCCAAGCCCGTGGTCGTCTTCACGATCAACTCAACGCCGGGGATGGTGCTCTTAAATGTCATATCCGGCACGATCTGCTTCTCAATCTCGGTGGTCAGTTGTTGGGCTTCACCCAGGTTGCCCATGAACGTGACGAAGATCGCCGCGATCAAGCCAATGATCAGCGGATTACGCAGATTCCAATGCCGCTCTCGCTCCGCGCTCCATGCACCGCGATTAGCGCCCGTTACCAGATTGTACGCCGCCGTGAACGCGCCCAATGCCGTCATCGCAAACAACGTTGGAATAGCAAAATTGTAAGCAATTGATGGCACGATGCCCAGCACCTTGACGAGCGTTGCCACCAGCACGAAGCCAAAATAGTAGTACGTAATCTGCCCGCCCGCGAACCACGGATCATACGGCGGGAAGGTGTTACTCTTGATTACGGCATTGAGATAGGCGAAATCCATTGGCTTTTCGCCGCCCATCACCGGATGCCACAGATCAGGATTGCCAAAGCGCACGAACAAGAACCACGCAAACGCGACGGCAAACAACGCTTCTTCGAATAAGATCGTGCGCCGGTGATCACGCCAGAAGTCGCGCAAGGCACGGCGTTGACGGAACGCGGTCACCAACCCGATCGCGCACAGCGCGATCACGATCACGGCGATCCACCCGCGCGAGAACGAGATGACGCGCACGCTCGACGCGAACCACACCGTGAACGCGACGCTAAGCAAGCCCGCGATGCGGGCCACGCCATAACCCCGATCGCGCAAGCCCGGCAATATCGCAAACAGCAGCGGAAAAGCCGCCAGGCCCAGCAGCGCCACGAGCAAATACCACGCCACTGCGCCAATGAACGGGCTTTGATTTAACAGGCCGTTCACGTCGAACAAGTCCGACCAGGTGCCGGATTGTTGCTGCGCTTCCCACACATCGGCCTTCAGCATCAGGCCGTTGGGCGCTTCGGTTTCGCTCTTGGGCGACAGATTTTGCAGCACATTGCGCAACTGCACGCGGCCTAACTTGGCAGTCACCACATCCGCCGAGAAATCTGCGGTCTTCTCAAACACCAGCACGCGCGGATGATCGTACACGCTGAAGGCTTCTTCGGCGGGCGGAAAGTTGATGCTGATCAGGCCGCGGCATTGTGGCACATTGGCTTGCGGGCAGCGCGTAGGATCAGGCCACAGCCCCAGATATTGTGTCGTTTCTTGATCGGGGAAAGTCAGCGGCCCCAGCGTCGGATACGACTCGATCGACGCGACCAACTTGAAACCCAACTCGCCGCTGAACATCAAGCGATAGTACTCGGCCGTCAACGGATAGCGCAGCGGCTGGCGCGACATCGCGCCGTAAGCGCGATTGCTAGCCATGGTGACATAGTCGCTTTGTTGTAGCGACTGGATGATCTGCGCGCGTTTTTCTTCGACGTCTTCCCATTCGCGCTTGATTTCCAAGCCGTGATAGATGCTGTAGCCATCGCGGCCGCCCACGCGCACGGGCACGGTTTCATCCCATGTTTCAACGGCGATGGTGCTGCTTTCGGCTTGCAGCGGCGCGCCGCTGACAATTTGCAAAGTTGCGAAATAGGTGCCCGGCACCAGCGACGTGCCATTGAACACCGCGCCCACTGCGCCGCCGCGCGCGCCAAATTGCTCCACGTTCGTGGTGGCGTCCGCCTGCGCGATCGGGTTGGCGGGATCGGCCGACGTGATCGAGACGCGGATGGTTTCCGGTTCAGGATCGCCCGCCAGATCGATCAAGCGATTGATCGTGATCGCTTCAACGGTCGCCGCGTCTTCGATCTTGAATTGCGCGGTCGTGCTTTCGCCGTCCACGCCTAAAATGACCGTGCTGAAGAAGGGGAGTTGAATGGCCTGTGTCGCGCCATCGGGCTGGCGTAGATGCAGTGTGGCCGCGGTGGGTACGTTGTCGTAAATCCATTCCGAAGCCGCGACGCGCGTTGTCGTCTGGCGATAAATCTCGGTGAAGGCGGTGGCCCAAGCGTACGTGCCCAACACCACGATCGCGAGTGCGGCAATCGCAGCGATTCGGCGCAACACGGCGCGGCGCGCGGGCGGCCTGGCCCAATCCCACAGGGCAATGAGGGCGGCGGCGGCAAACAACGTCAGGAACGGATAAATCGGCAGTTGATAGCGGATCGATTTGACCCACTGCGAGCCTTGCCACACAAAGTAGGCCGAGACCCACACCCAGATCAGCAAATGCCGCGACTTCGCGACGTCACTCAGCCACGCGCCCAGTGAGCCGTGCCGGTGTTTGCGATAGGGCGTGATGAAGGTCTGCCACGCCGCATACGCCCAGCCCAGCCACGCCGTGATGCCCAGCGGCAGACCCATGCCCCAAAACACGATATTGATCAAGGGGAAGACAATCGGCGTCCGATCGGTCCATTGCACGCCCGGCGGCCCGCCGGGATCTTCGCCGCTGACCAGCGTGCGAATGTAGTTCATGTTGTTCGACCAGCGCGTGTCGAATTTGAGCAAGCCGTCGAAGGCGTACGGCATGAAGATACGGAAGACGATGGCCGCGGTTACGGCGGCCAACACGATGCGGGCGATGGCGCTTTCGAGCGTGTACGTTCGATCGGCTTGTGACCGCTGCCGGAAAACGTGCGCCAGTGCCGCAATGCCCACAATGCCCAAAATCGGCGCGACGTTGATGCGGCTCGCCATCGCCAGACCGCTGGCCGCGCCGCTGGCGATCACATCGGTCCACGAATTGCTGTCGCCGAAGCGCACGATGAAATAAAACGCGGCTACGACAAAAAACGTCGCGAAAATATCAGCGGTGTAGAAATGCGACTGCTGAATTTGCAGCACAGTGCCCGCACCCAGGATCGCCGCCAGCACGCCGACGCGCGGACCATACAGCCGCCGCCCGATGACGAACATGAACACGAGGGTAATCAAATCCAGAAAGGCCGATAGTCCGCGACCCAGCAGCACAATGCCCGAATACTCGGCAAAGCGGAAGGGAACTTCATTGCGCGTGGGACAGGTCTGCGGCACGGCTTTGCACAGCGAATCCAGCACATCGGCGGCATAGCGCGTGATGAAGATGGGCAGGTCGCCGTACACAAACAGCCCAAAATTGTTGTTGTATGGGTTAAGCGTGGAGGTCTGCGAATTGAAATACGCGCCGATGTTTTCCGGCGGCTTGATGGCGGAAGTGACCTGCGTCAGGAAATTTTCGTCGGGGTGCAGCGGATTACCCTGACTCCAATCTATGCCCACAAAGCGAAAATATGCGCCAAACGCCAGGGCGGCCAACAACAAAATCGCCAGCGGCCACAGGGACTGACGGCGCTGCATCATCACGGGTTGACTGATCGGTTGATCGGTTGTCATGCGTCACTCATCGCGGCGTTCCGCATAGAGGTAGCCCAAATGGTCATGCACCGGGTTCGGGTGCAGTTTGACTTCAAAGCCGTGTTTCGTCAAGCAGTCGCGCAATTGCTGGTGCGTGCCGGCCGGCGTGTGATCGTGATATTCCAGCGCGATGCGCTTGATCTTGCGCAGTGTGTCGGCGCTGGCGTTGAGCAAGATGCCGTATTCCGCGCCTTCCACATCCATCTTCAATAAATCGCAGCCAGTCACAGCCTGATCGACAAAGATACTTTCCAGCGTAATCGCCGGTACCTCGATTGTGCGTGCGCCCTCTTCGGTCGTGGTGTGTTGTACGGCATGTTCGCTGCCGATGTTGAGCCGCAACTTGCCGGGCGCTGCGGCCACCGCATACGGCTGTGCTTCGACATTGCGCACATGGTTGAGTTCCAGGTTTTGCTTCAGCAAGGCAAATGATTCAGGAAACGGCTCGTAGGCCAGCACCGTGCCGTTGGGACTGAGCCACGCCGCGTAGGCCGTAAAATCGCCCAACCCTGCACCGATGTCGATGATAGTCCAATCGGTTTGCAACAACGCGCCGCGCTCGTAATCCCGATCGAGGCACGTTTCCTTGATGACCCACACGTCCATCGCCGTGCGCACGCGATACTTCAAGCCGCTGGCCCGCAACGTGATCGTCAACGGCTGTCCCGTCGATTTGCCCAGAAACAGGCCGATCACTTGCGGCAGCGGCCGAAATCCGAAGAGCACCTTCGGAATCGAGCGAGCGTAATAAGCGAGTGCGGATAAGCGCATGGGTCAATCGTGTTGCGTATTGCGTGTTACGTGTTTTGTCACGCACCACGCACCACGCATCACGCCTTTTCCGCCACAAAGAAACAGCAGCCCGAATTGGGCACGCCGTCTTCGGCCACGCGCGGCGCCAGCACGGCTTCTTCCAGCGCAAAGCGCGGTCGCCACGGCCAGACCACCCACGTGCCAAACACCTTGCGCCCGATCAAGCTGGGCAAGCCATAGTAATGGCCTAATTCCAGATATTGCGTCGCGCGCGGCGACAGATACCCGCGTCGATAGGTGACCTTGAGGCCTTGCGCTTCTAATCGGTTTTGCCACTCACCCGGCGAATACATATGAAAGTGAACTTGAATGTGCTTAAACCAGGCGCGATAGCGTTCGGCCAGATCGTGCGCGCCCACCCGATCGAGCACGCCCGCGACCCACAGATTCTTGTTCAACTGATCAGTCGGCACCGACAGAATGAACTTGCCGCCCGGTTTCAGCACGCGCGCCACTTCGCTAAAGACCTGATCGAGTTTGGGCATGTGCTCAACGGCGCAGTTGGCCAGCACCGCCGAAAACGTCTCGCTGCGATACGGGATGTTCCACGCGCTGGCGACGTCCAGCGTGCCATACACACCGCGCCCTTTGGCTTCCACCAAACTGGGGTGCGCAATATCGATGCCC
>JAGOBP010000215.1 GCA_017999195.1 Thermoflexales bacterium | reverse complement strand
CTGCGCTGTCCCTACAGGACGCCGTCGATGCGCAGCGCTTCATCGCGGCGCTGGTGGGCACGCACCAACACATCCTTGATTATCTGGTCGAAGAAGTCTTATCGGCGCAGTCCGCGCCCGTGCAGGACTTCTTGATGCACACCGCCATTCTCGATCGTTTCAACGCGCCGCTCTGTGACGCGTTGACGGATCGATCGGATAGCGCCGACGTGCTGATTCAACTGGATAAGGGTAATCTCTTCCTGGTGCCGCTCGATGCCGAACGACGCTGGTTTCGCTATCATCATCTCTTTGCAGAATTGCTGCGCGCCCGATTGATCAGTCTGCGCCCGACGGCCCCGGCGCGCCTGCACCTCGCCGCGTCGCAGTGGTTCGAGCAAGCGGGGTCGCTCGAAGACGCGATCGGGCAGGCGTTGGCCGCCGGGGCGTTTGATCGCGCCGCCAATTTGCTCGAACAAATTTGGGAGCCGCTGATTCATGGCGGGCAGGCCGCGCCTTTGTATCGCTGGCTGCAAGCGCTGCCGGTGGATCTGGCGCGCGCGCGTCCGTTGTTGCAACTGGCGTATGCCTGGGCCGCAGTGCTGGGGTCGCGCTATGAAGTGATCGAGTCGCATGTGCAGGCGGCGGAACTGGGCCTGCGCGTGGCCGACGAACTGACAGCGCGTGTTCAAGCCGAGGCGGCTTGTCTGCGCTCGATGGCGGCCGGCGCGCACGGCGATTTGGTCGCGGCCCAACGCTATGCGGCACGCGCCGTGGCTTTAGCACCGTTGGATTCTCCCCTGGTACGGGGCAATGCGTATCTGCAACTGTGGCAAATTGACTTCAACGCCGGGCGGGTCGAGCAGGCGTTGGCCGCGTATCGCGCGGCGCTGCCGTTGTTGCAGCAGAGCGGCAGTTACGTGGCGGTCTATCTGGCGATGTCGCACACGGCCCACGTTCACATCTTGCAAGGGCGGCTGCGCGAGGCTGAGGCGCTGTGCCGGGCTGGTCTGCGTCAGGCGCAGGAAGCTGGGCGCGAGCAGCTGCCCGCCGCGGGCATGATCGCGACGGGTCTGGCCGACGTGCTGTATCACTGGGATGAGCTGGCCGAGTCCGAACAGCATGCGCGGCGCGTGTATGAACTGGGTCGGCGCAGCGGTTTCATTCAGGCGCAGGGCGCGGGCGCGTTGATGCTGGCGCGCGTGGCACTGGTGCGCGGCGAGTTCGAGGCGGCGGCGGCGCTGCTGGATGCTCAGATCAGCTACATCGATCCGGGACCATCGTTTCTCAATATTTTGCAGGCTCAGGTGCAAGTGCGTCGCCATCTGTTGCAAGGCAATTTAACGCAGGCCGCACAGTGGGCGGAGCAGTTGGCGCAGCAAGTGCAAGGCACGCCGGACATTATCGGGGCGGGCGCAGCGGTGCTAGTGGCGCGCGTGGCGTTGGCGCGCGATCGGGCGGCGGAAGCACTGACGCAGTTGACGACGAGCGTTGAAGTGCTGGAGGCCGATCGACAGTGGGGCACGTTGATCGAAGCCCTGGTTGTGCGGGCGATTGCTTACGCCAATCTCGGCCAACCCGATCGCGCTTACGTGGATTTCCGGCACGCGTTGACACTGGGCCAGCCGGAAAACGAGGTGCGGGCCTTTGTGGATGAAGGCCAAGCAATGCGCGTGCTGTTGGAAAAACTGCGGCCTGAAGCCGGATCGCTGCGGGCCAACGTTGAAAAAATCCTCACCGCTTTTCCGCCAGCGACGCTGTCGCCGACACCGGTCAGTGCTCAGCCATTGATCGAGCCGTTGACCGATCGAGAATTGGACGTGCTGCGCGGCATGGCTGACGGCCTGTCCAACGCTGAAATCGCCGCGAAATTGGTCGTGGCCGAGAGCACCGTCAAGAAGCACATCAATCACCTCTTTGACAAGCTGGCCGTGCAGACGCGCGTGCAAGCCGTGAATAAAGCCCGCGAATTAAAGTTGATCCAGTAGCGATTATCGGCGAGCCATCACGCCTCATGGACGGCGCGCGACCGCCATCACCGTGGTCAGCGGCACGCCGTGCGCATCTGCTGCGCGCCGACAATCTTCGTATTCCGGCACTGCCCGGTTGATGTCACCCCATCGCACCACCTTCACGCGGATCGATCCATAGGGCGTGTCCACCGTTTCGATCGAACGCGGCACACTCACCCGCTCGATCGTTTGTTGCCGCACCCCTAAGGTCGTCGTCTCCGCCAATATGATCTGGCGCAGCGCGGCCACTTTATCTAGCTGGCATAACACGCTCAACGTGATCGCGGGCCGATTCTTCTTCATGTGAATGGGTGTCAGCGTCACATCGAGCGCACCCGCTTCAAACAAGCGCTGCATCACGTGCTCATACACCTGCGGATTCAGATCATCGATGTTCGTTTCCAACAATGACAGCGTTTCCACGATGAGGCCATCATCGGCTGCTTCACCGATCAGCACCCGCAGCACATTCGGAAACGGCATATCGCGGCGGCCCGCGCCCACCCCGATCGAGCGCAGCGTCATCGCCGGAAAGCCGCCATATTGATCGGCCAGCGAGGTGAGCAGCGCCGCGCCCGTCGGTGTGACGAGCTCCGCTTCGACGCCATCGACGTAGCGTACGGGCGCATCTTTCAATAAGGCTAATGTCGCAGGCGCGGGCAAGGGCAATTGTCCGTGCTGTGACTTCGTCCACCCGCGCGCGAGTGGCAAGGTTGACACGCACACCCGATCGATCTTGAGATCAGCCAAAGCCAACAACGTCCCAACGAGATCAATCAACGTGTCATCGCCGCCCAGTTCGTGCAGATGAATCGACTCGATCGGTTCTTGATGAATGCCCGCTTCCACTTCGCCCACGCGGCGCAGAATCATCAATGCTTTCGCTTTGATCGCAGCCGGTAAGTCCGCGTGATTGATGATGGCAACGAGATCGGTGTAATGGCGATGCGTTTCCTTGCGCGGTGTTTTCACTATGACGTGCAGCGCACTCAATGCGCCTTTCATCACGCGCTCGGTGAGCACTTCGCAATCGGGCAATGACAGCCGCTCGTTGGCAGAAAGCACAACTTCAAGTGACGCGCCCGCATCGATCAACGCGCCGAGCAACATATCGCCGCTGGCGCCGCCGATGCAATCGAAATAGGCTATACGCATGGTATTCCCCTCATATATAAAGGTCGCAGCCTTCGACTACATGTCATTCCGCTCAGGATGCTTGCGCGATGATCATGTGCGCGCACACACCCGCGCCAAAGCCGTTGTCGATGTTGACCACCGACACACCCGGCGCGCACGAATTCAACATCGCCAGCAGTGCGGCAATGCCGTTGAAACTTGCGCCGTAACCCACGCTGGTCGGCACGGCGATGGTGGGGCAATCGACGAGGCCGCCCACCACCGTAGCGAGTGCGCCTTCCATGCCCGCCACCGCGACCACGGCCGACGCTTGCCACAACACCTCGCGCCGATCCAGCAAGCGATGCACGCCCGCCACGCCGACATCGTAGACGCGTTCGACGCGCGTGCCCAACAACTCGATCGTGATGGCGGCCTCTTCGGCGATGGGCAAATCGGACGTACCCGCCGACACCACCGCGACATAGCGATCCGACTGCGGCTGCGGAAAGTCGCCCACGGCAATCATACGGGCTACGTCAAAGTCCTTGATTTCAGGGTATTTGGCGCGCACGGTGGCGACCGCTTCGCGTGAAGCGCGCGTCACGATGGCGCGCCCGTTCCGCTCGACCATGCGCTCGACGATGTGCGCGATCTGATCGGGTGTCTTGCTCGCGCCGTAGATCACCTCCGGCACGCCGGTCCGCAGCGAACGATGATGATCGATCACGGCCGCGGTGGCGTCTTCATAAGGCAGGTCGCGCAGCGCGATTAGCGCCTCATCGATTGATGAGGTGCGATCGGCCACGCTGGCCAAGAGCAAACGCAATTGATCACGATCCATGTTGCACCTTCACCAGTTGATTGAGGCTGCCCATCTTGTAACCCACCAGATCGAGCGCGACGAACGTATAGCCGATCGGTTTGAGTTGGGCCACGATGACTTCGCGTTGATCGAGCACGAGCGTGAAATCTTCGGGATCCACTTCCAGCCGCGCGATCTCATTGTGATGCCGCACGCGCACGCGACGCAGACCCAGACCATGCAAGATCATCTCGGCTTGTTCTACTTGCGTCAACAGTTGAATGGTAACCGGCGTGCCGTGCGGAATGCGCGAGGACAGACACGCGGCGGCGGGCTTGTCCCAGTTGGGCAGGCCTAGTTCGCGCGCCAGATCGCGCACGTCTTGCTTGGTGAATTGCGCTTCGATCAAGGGCGAGCGCACGCCTGCCTCACGCGCGGCTTGGCGGCCCGGCCGCACATCGCCCAGGTCGTCCAGGTTCGTGCCGTCGATGATGTGCGTGAAGCCGTGCTCGTGCGCATACGTCGTCAACTCGCCATACACCTCGTGCTTGCAGAAGTAACAGCGCAACGGCGTGTTGGCCGCATAGTTCGGATCATCCAGTTCGTGGCTGTCGATCAGCACCTGCGCGAAGTTGAACTGTTTGGCGATGGCCTGGGCTTCCTCCAAATCCGCCTGCGGCAGGCTGGGCGACACCGCCGTCACCGCCACGGCATTTGCGCCCAACTCTTGTCCAGTTACCACCGCCAGCAGCGTGCTATCGATGCCGCCTGAGTACGCCACCACCACCCGATCGAGTTCGCGGATGATCCGGCGCAGGGCGGCCTGTTTGGTTGTCGTCAAGTTCGTTCTCCCAATCGACTCTGCCCCTTTCGGCTGCGGGGGAGTCTTGAAATAGCTACGAGTAGATTATAACCGCTCAGGCGGGGGCAGGTGGCCCGTTCAATCCGGGTTAGGCCGCTGGATCTGGCAATCCCGCGGGAGCATCAAGTTTACATTGAGAATTGCCGGGCAGACTGTCTAACGGTAGTGAATAGATAACAAATGGCGTCAAAACTGTAGCGTAATTGGAATTGACAAGCAGGCTGATTCCGTGTACTTTGAAGGCACAACTTAAACCTGCGTGTTCTATTGGACATGGTAAACAAGGATTGGCTTATGCAGAATCGTTGGCGCAGCTGGCTCACGCCGCCCAATTTCCCCGGCGACGAACTCAAGACCCGGCAAGCGGCATTGCTCGATTTTACCCTGTTGCTACTCATGATGCTGGATGCCCTGATCATCGTCGCGACGGTGTTGACCGATCGCGACCCGGTGGTGATGGGGCTGGACATTGGCTTGCTGGTGATCTGTTGGGGCGTGCGCCGCTGGTTGCGGCGAGGGCAGGTGCAGGGGATCAGCGAAGGCTTAATCGGGTTGAGCCTGGTGACCGTGACGTTTTTGATTGCGAATCTGGGCACGGTGCGCGTGCCGGCCATCCTTGGCTATGTCTTGATCATTATCATGGCGGGGCTGCTGTTGGACAGGCGCGGCGTGGTTGTCACGATGCTGGTCAGTTCCCTGAGCGTGGCGGGTCTCATCTGGGCCGAACAGGCCGGCCTGATCCGTCCGGTGTATGACTCGGTCAAAAGCGCGAACTGGCTGTCGTACACGGCGGCTTTTATCGCGGCCGGAGGCCTGGGCCATTGGGGGTTGCAATCCATTCGCACGGCGTTGGCGCGAGCCGAGCGGGAGATCGCCGCCCACCGCGTGACGGAAGCCGCCCTGCGCGAGAGCGAGGCGAAGTACCACGAACTATATGAAGCCGAATCGGACGCGATTGTGCTGGTCGACCGCGAAACGCATCAGATTTTAGAGGTCAATTCGGCTGCCACGCGCATCTTTGGCTACTCGCGCGCCGAACTGCTGGCGCTCAAAAACATCGACCTGTCGATCGATCCGAACGGCACCCGGCAGAGCATGACCGCGCAGATGACGGCGGTGCCCTTTCGCCAAATACGCTGCAAAGACGGCACGCTTTGCCCGGTTGAAATCACGGCCAGTTACATCACGTGGCATGGCCGCCCCTGTGTGCTGGCGGCGTTGCGCAACATCACCGAGCGCCAGGCCATGGAAGACGCACTGCGCGCCAGTGAACTGCTGCTGCGCACCCTCATCGATACGCTGCCCGAGCGCATCTTTGCCAAAGACCTGCAAAGCCGCTTCACGCTGGCCAATGCCAGTGAGATTCGACTGGACGGGGCGGCGTCGTTTGAGGAGCTGCGCGGCAAAACCGACTTTGACATCTATCCGCACGATTTGGCTCAGCAGTATTTTGACGACGAGCAGCCCATCCTGACCGAAGGCAAGGCGCTGATTAGCCGTGAAGAAAGGAACATCGATCGGGCCGGCCAGACGCGTTGGCAGGTGACCACCAAGGTTCCCTTGCGCGATGCCGCCGACCGCCTGATTGGCCTGGTGGGCATGGCGGTTGATATTACCGAACGCAAACAGATGGAGGAGGCGCTGCGCAATTTTAACGCCGCGCTGGAGCAGCGCGTGACCGAGCGCACCGCCGAACTGATGGCGGCCAATCAACGGCTGACCGAACTCGATCACCTGAAGGACGAATTTTTGTCGCGCACCAGCCACGAACTGCGCACGCCGCTGGCGGGCATCTTAATCTCGCTGGAATTGTTGGAGACGGCCGCGCCCGAGAAACGGGACCGGTATATGCGGCGGCTGAGGCAGGCCACTGATCGGTTGCGCGACATGCTGGAAGATATTTTGATGTTCGCGCAATTGAATGCGTATACCCAGCCCGCCGTGCTGGAGTCGGTCGATCTGAATAAACTGATCACGAGCCGCCTGCCGATGTGGCAAAAACTCGGTGTCGGGCGCGAACTGATCTTTCAACTGGACCTGACGGATGTGCCGCGGCCCCGGGCCGACAGCGAGTTGCTGATACACGCCCTGACCCGTCTTGTGACGAATGCCGTCAGTTACACGCCGGTCGGTACGATTACGCTCTCGACGGCGCGGCGCGACGAAGCCGATCAGCCGTGGATCACGATCGGGGTGACGGATACCGGCCCCGGTATCGAAGAGGATGAACTGCCCCACATCTTCGAGCGGTTTTATCGGGGGCGCGCCGCCGACGATTACAAGACGCCCGGTACAGGGATCGGTCTGTCC
>JAGOBP010000214.1 GCA_017999195.1 Thermoflexales bacterium | reverse complement strand
GCCGTCCAGAGGTTGTCGGCCGCCGCCGCGATGGCACCGAGTTTCCGGCCGAGGCCAGCATTTCGCGGCTGACGTTGAACGGCCAGATCAGTTACTTCGCCATTGTCCACGACATCGCCGAGCGCAAACAGGCCGAGGCCGCACTCCTGGAGCGCGAAACGCAATACCGGCGCATCTTTGAAACGTCCAGTGACGGGTTGATGATTGCCGCGCACGACGGCACACTGGTCGAAGCCAATCCCGCTTTCTGCGACATGCTGGGGTATACCGCGGCGGAACTGGTGGGCCGGAATGGTCGCCAATATTTGCCGCCCGATCAAAGTCATCAATTTGACAACTGGCAGGCGGCTTTGCGGCGCGGCGAAACACCGCATAGCCAGACGCTGATCCGCCGTAAAGACGGCTCGACGTTTCATGCCAATATCTATGGCAGCGGACTGGTGTATAACGGCCAGCCCCACCTCTTGATCAGTCTGCAAGACGTTACCGAGCAGGTGGCTGCTTATCAATTGCTGGAACAGCGCGTGCAGGAACGCACTCGCGATCTAACCATGCTGTTAGACCTCTCGCGCAATGTGGCTTCGACGCTGGAGTTGCACCCGCTGTTGGGTGTGATCCTGGATCAGATCAAAGGCTCGATCGATTACGGGGGCGCGCTGGTGTTGGCCCTGAACGGCGCAGACATTGTGCCGCTGGACTATCGCGGTTCGTCGCCGACGGCGGCGCTGCTTAAATTGCCGCGCACCTTGAACCATGATCTGTGCAGCGAGGTGATGCGATCGGCTCAGGCCGTCATCATCGACGATGCGCAGGCGGACACGCGCTTGACGCGGCTGTTGCAGGCGTTGCGCGATCAAACGGGGTTGCTGACGCAGGCTCGATCGTGGCTGGGCGTGCCGCTCATCAACAAGGAGCGCGTGATCGGTTTGCTGGGCCTGGAACATCCCGATCGGAATTTCTTCACCCCACGGCACGCCCAACTGGCGATGGCAATTGGCAGCCAGGCCGCCGTGGCTATTGAGAATGCCCGGTTGTATGAGCAGGCGCAGCGTGTGGCCGCGCTGGAGGAACGGCAGCATCTGGCGCGCGAACTGCACGACTCGCTGTCGCAAACGTTGTATGGGATTGCCCTGGGCGCGCACTCGGTTCGCACCTGGCAAGACATCGACCGTGACAAGGCGCAGGAAGCGCTGAACTATTTACTGTCACTGACCGAGGCGGGCATGACCGAGATGCGGGCCTTGATCTTTGAATTGCGCCCGGAGTCGCTGGCTACCGAGGGCCTGATCAGCGCCTTGACCAAGCAGGTGGCCGCTGTCCGTACTCGCAACGGTTTGGAAGTTGTACTAGCCGTCGGTGATGAACCAGCCCTTGAACTGGAAGTGAAAGAGGCGCTCTATCGCATTGCCCAGGAGGCGCTGCATAATACCGTGAAGCACGCGGAAGCCGATCGGGTTGCCGTCAACCTTTCCGAAGACAACGGCCAAATCGTGTTAGACATTATCGACAATGGCGTCGGCTTTGATCCCGATCAATCATTCCCGGGCCATCTGGGGCTGCGGTCCATGCGTGAGCGCGTCTCGCGTTTGAATGGGGAATTAAGGCTGAATAGTCGCCCCGGGCATGGCACACATCTCATCGTTCGATTTCCAAAATGATTTTGCGAAGCTAGCAATTCCTAATCCGGTTGACGGGGCGAGTGTGCGTCTTTGAGGTGCACTCGCCCCGTTGCGTTTGTCCGGTCGGGCTGATTGTCGACAAAATCACTCTTTTGATTGATTGACGGTGTCTCTTCGGGTAGGTAAGATGAACTCCAAAACATTTCCCAGTTTGGAGCAAATCTAATGAACGAGACACGCGTATTTCAACACCGGACACGCTTTGGGTTGGTTGGGCTAGCCATCGCGCTGGCTGCTGTGATGCTCTGGGGCTTGACACCTCAACGAGCATCCGCCGTCGCTTGCTTGACCGCGCAGAGCGGTAGTTGGAATGTCCTGAGTACCTGGGGGTGCGGTAAGGTTCCAGATGCAACAGATAACGTCACCATCCAGACTGGGCATGTGGTTACGCTCGATCAAGATCGGACGGCGAACGCGTTAACCGTGCAAGTGGGCAGCGTTCTCGATTGGAATGGCTATGTGTTGACCCTGGCGAATCCACCCACACTATCGGGCGAAATGCGACAGACATTGCCGGTAGACACAGCTGCTCCCGTTGATTTCCTCGCGATTCCCAGCTATGACTATGGGGTATCATTCGACACAACTACTACGGGTAGCGACCTAGGCCCAACTACCGTCACGATCCGCTATAACCAAACCGATTGCACGCAGGACGTTGGCGATCGCGTGAAGGTGGTCAAACGGTGTTTCATCATCACGCCGACCAATCAGCTGGCCGCTTATGTGGGCTTTAGCTTCACAACTGCAGATATGCCTGCAGCGATGAACCCAGAAGACTTTGGTATTTACCATTGGGGCGGTTCGAGCGTTGGCTGGGAGGCTGTGTCTGTGGCCGAGCAGAACTTGGTGGCGTCTCCCTATCAGGTGTATGGAACGATTAGTGCCTATTCGCCATTCATTCTGGCTGATTTCAACAATACACCTACGGCTGTGCAGCTCGCGTCGATGTCTGGTTCTTCCACACCGGCCGACAATTCGCCAGCCTACTGGATCGTTGGGCTGGGTATCCTGGCAGTATTGTGGGGTGTGTGGCGCAGCCGCGCCACACGTGCGGCATAAACTGCTGAGGTGTTCTGCCTTCCGTGACCATTCGCGTCAGTGATGATGCCGAAGTCTGCGTTGCGGGAACGGCCTTGCCTTTTGTGCTTTCGACGAGAGTCGAGGGCTGAGGTGTGATCGCTCAGGCGTAATTCATACCGATTGTGCTGTGCAGCCTGAATCGATCTACACGTTTGCTTGCAGCGGCTCGTCACGCTTCCCGCGCTGAATTCCCGCTGGATTTGACAGTCCAGCGGGAGCATTGTGGTCAATTCTCCCCCGCTTCAATCCGCACTGTCAAGCGATTCTCCTGCGGCAGAATGGGGCATGCCCACAGACTGATCATGGAACAGCCAGATTCGAGGCCGTTTACCACAACGAAGTCTGTTGGAGTTTAGGCGATGTGCTTGAGGTTGAGGATTGACTGATTTCTTCCACCCAGCGATCAAAGTCCATCGAGGCCGGATTGACACGGTGTGCGCCGCCCGCGATGAGCTGATCGGTGCCGGGGCTGCCCGGTACGGCGTACACGGATCGACCTTGTTTTAAGGCTTTTGCGGCGGTATCCAGGCTGCCGCTCTTCTCGCCCGCTTCGATCACGATGACGGCCTTGCTCAACCCGCTGATGATGCGATCGCGCGCCATCAGGTTCTGGCCTTTGGGCGGCGTATTGGGATGCAGTTCCGATAAGATCGCGCCACAGCCCAGGATGTTTTCCGCCAGTTCAACATTCTCTTTCGGGTGGATGAAGCGAATGCCCGATCCCAACACGGCGAGCGTGCGGCCCGTCTCGATCGCGCCGCGATGCCCCGCCGTGTCGATGCCGAGGGCGAGGCCGCTGACGATGGTCAAATCGCGCGCGGCCAGTTCCCGCCCGATGGTCTGTGCCAGCTCGACGGCCCCGCACGTTGGCTCACGCGTGCCCACAATCGCCACGGCATGGTCGTCGGCGCGCTTGAGCGTCCCCCGCATAAACAACACCATCGGCGCATCGGGCAAAGGGCGTAATCGCTTAGGGAAACGCGCGTCGTCCCACGTCAAGAAATCAATCCCCTCATCATTGAGTGACAGCAAGTCGTTTTCGAGTTGATCCAGCGGTGCGGCTAGAATTTGCTGTGCCATTGCGGCTGTCACACGCGGCACCTCACTGAGCTCATCAACGGTTGCTGCAAAGACCGACTCAACGTCGCCGAAGCGCTCGATTAATTTGCGCGCCGTCACGCCGCCAATCCCCGACACGGTTGTTAATGCCAGCCACTGTGAACTCGACATAGCCCCTCACTCATCACTCGTCATGCATCACTATGAATCGTCTTCGTCAACGTCAACACCACGATGTCTTTCACGCCGCCACGTGACAGCACTTTGGCCGCTTCTTCCAGCGTCGCGCCGGAGTCATACAGATCATCGATCAAGATGACACACTTACCGCGCACCTCGCCTTTCAAGGCAAATGCGCCTGCGACGTTGGCCCGTTTCTGTGCGAGCGAGGTCAGCTCTTTTTGCGGACGTGTCACGCGCGTCTTGATCAGCCGGTTTGCCAGCAGGGGCACGTTCAACTGCGCGGCCAACGCTTGCGCCAAATTCGAGACTGGATCAAAGTCACGGCGCATTGAGGGCGGCACTGGGATTACGGCGTCAAACTTTGGCAAGTCAGGATACGCGGCCAATAGTTCAGTCCAACGCTTAGCCAACTCCGGCGCAAGTTGCCGCTCAGTGCCATATTTGTAGCGAAAAACCAGCTCGCCCACCACGCTGCGATTGGCCGTATCGCCATCATAGCGCGTATGAAAGTCGAGCGCCCAGCCCGCCAGCCACGGGCCCTTGAGCGGACGCGGATGTGAGCGGGACAGGAAATCGGCGACGGGATCATCAATTCGTGAAGCATCCTGAGCGGAAGTTCGCGTTGTCTGCGAACTGAAGTCGAAGGATGCGGGGCGAGACACGATTTTCCCCGGTGAGATTGTTCCGTCGCTGGGAGGCATTCCTTGTAATGGCGGATTGGCCGTGATGATGAGGTAACCGTGCGCGTCCGCGGTCAACACTTTGTCTTCAAGCAACCGATCAACTAACGCAGTGACATCCCGGCGCGTCATGTGTGGCAGCACGTTATACAAAGGATGATCGCGATACTCCTCGGTTGCTCTTGCCTCTGAGCCAACCAGTACTTTAGCGACAGCGCTGCGATGCAACTGGCCTGACAAAGACTGCACGCAGGCAATGATCGCGTTTTCGGGCGCGAAATCGATCGGCGCAGGCGGTGCGGCTTGTTCGCGCTTGACGGCTTCAGTCACGCACCGAATCACATTGTACTCGATCGACTCGGGCAAGCGGGCTTTGATCGGCGCGAGATATTGCACTGAGCCGACGGCCTCAATCGCCGCGCGAATTTGTTGTTGCAACTCCGCGGAGACGACCGCTTCAATTTTCACCGCGCCTTGTGCGATCAACTGCGCCAAATGCGAATAGATCGTGCTGACTGCCAGACCGCGTTCGGCGGCGATTTGATCGGGTGTTTGGCCGTGCGCCACTAACTGGCCCGTCAAGGCGAGTGTGCCGCCCGCCGCTTTCTGCGCCTTCACCCGCTGCGTTTCGGCCGCATCCACCGTTCGCACTTGCACGTTGATCGCCGCCCGCGCTTTCAAGGCCGCTTCACCGCGCGGGGTGAGTTTGAGCGTGGGAAATTCGCCGCCGATCTGTTTGAGATAACCGGCTTCATACAACTGATCGATCAACCCTTCGATTTCGCGCAGTTTTAGCGCCGTAAATTTGCCGTAGTTGCGGGCCTTGTCATACCCGACGCTCAGCATCTTCTGCGAGGCCGAGCCTTTGAGGATTTGAGCGAGCGTACTCTTGCCGACATTCCAGTTGAGATGAACGAGCGTATCCAAAACGATCAACGCGGCCCGTTCGGCCTGCGTCGAAGCCGATCGGTTGTCGGTCTGAACGGCCGCCGTGCGCGTCAGGCAATTATCGCAGCACAAGGGCGCGTCGGGCGGAGCGCCATCGCCAAAATGATCGAGGATGATGCGGCGGCGACAGGCATTGGTTGTGGCGTAATCGATCATCGCCTGCAACTGGCGATGCTTGGCCTCGTGACGCGCGGCCACTTGGGCCGCAATCGCCTGCACCGTCGCTTCGGTCAACGGCTGCGCCTCAAACTGCATGAGGCTGAAAGACTCATCGGATGTGCGCCGGATCGATCGGGCCGCTTCCAGCTGTTCAATCGCGACGCGCGCCTTGATTTGCGGCAGGCCCAGATCACGCTCCAGATCAAACAACGACAGATTGCGGGCACGGCGCACCAGTGCATGCACGGCGCGCAATTCGTCGGCGCTGGGCGAATCGTTGTCGATGAAGTATTCGTGCAGCGCAGTGTCTTTGGGCGAATAGATCAGCGCGGTGCGCGCGGGCAGACCATCGCGTCCGGCGCGGCCCGCTTCTTGATAGTATTGTTCGAGCGAGGCAGGCAGTGTGTAATGCAGCACAAACCGCACGTCGGGCCGATCGATGCCCATGCCAAAGGCGTTCGTTGCTACCACGATCGGCAAGTCACCAGCCATAAAGGCGTCTTGCACCCGGGCGCGCATGTCGACATCGAGCGAGCCGTGATAATACTGCGCGTCCACGCCGATCACTTCGCGCACGAAGTCGGCGACTTCTTCCGCATCGCGCCGTGTGCCCGTGTAAATGATCCCGGCTCCGTCCACGCCCGATAGGAAGTCGCGCACGAG
The DNA here is from genome assembly GCA_017999195.1 of Thermoflexales bacterium. Classification (GTDB taxonomy): domain Bacteria; phylum Chloroflexota; class Anaerolineae; order Fen-1058; family Fen-1058; genus JAGOBP01. The sequence continues at coordinate 651 of JAGOBP010000214.1, read as the reverse complement.
TTTGAGTTTGCCGGGCACATCCGGCGCAGAGAACACTTCGAAGGTGAGGTTGGGTCGATTGAAGCCGGTGACGATGCGTTCGATGCGCGGCACGGCCAGCAGGCGGGCGATGTCGTCTTGCACGCGCGGCGTGGCCGTGGCAGTCAAAGCCAGCGTGACGGGCGCGTTGAAATCGGTGCGCGCATCGGCGATGTGCAAATAATCGGGGCGGAAATCGTGCCCCCACTGCGACAGGCAGTGGGCCTCATCGACGGCGAGTAGGCTAATCGGCACCTGTTTGAGCGCGGCCCGAAAGCTCGGCTGGCGCAGTCGTTCCGGCGCGACGAGGATTAATTTGTATTCGCCGTTGCCAAGCGATCGAATGCGGCGGGCTTGTTCGGCGGGGTCGATCGACGAGTTGATATACGTCGCGGCCAGGCCGCGTCGCGTCAATGAATCGACCTGATCTTTCATCAGCGCGATCAGCGGCGAAAACACCAGCGCCGTGCCGGGCAGCATGAGCGCGGCCAGTTGATAGATCAGCGATTTGCCCGCGCCCGTGGGCATCACGACGAGCGTGTTGCGCCGGGCGAGGACGTGCTCAATGGCGGGTTGCTGACCGGGACGAAAGGCGGAGAAATTGAAGTGCTGCTGAAGCGCAGCGTATAGATC
>JAGOBP010000213.1 GCA_017999195.1 Thermoflexales bacterium | reverse complement strand
GTCTTCACCAAACCCAGCCTGCGGACGCGGGTATCGTTTGACATGGCCATGCTGCACCTGGGCGGCCATGCGCTGTACCTGTCACCCAATGAAATTTCGCTGGGCCAGCGTGAAAGCGTAGCCGACGTCTCGCGCGTGATGAGCCGTTACGTGGACGCGATCATGGCGCGCGTGTTTGGTCATCGCGACGTGGTGGAACTGGCGCAATATGCCAGCGTGCCCGTCATCAACGGCCTCAGCGACTACACGCACCCGTGCCAGGGCCTGGCCGACCTGCTGACCGTGTACGAAAAATTCGGCACGCTGCAAGGCATCAAACTGGCCTACATCGGCGATGGCAACAACGTCGCCAACTCGCTCATCTTCGGTTGCGCGCTCAGCGGCGCCCACTTCAGCATCGCCTCGCCGGCCGGTTTCGAGATCAGCGGCGATGTCGTCGCCAAGGCGCGCCCCATCGCGGCCAAGACCGGCAGCACGCTCTACTTCACCCACGATCCGGTCGAAGCCGTGCGCGAAGCCGATGTGATCTACACCGATGTGTGGACCAGCATGGGGCAAGAGGCGGAAACGCAGCGCCGATTGGAAATCTTCGCCCCCAAGTATCAAATCAACGCCGCGTTGGTGGGCAAAGCCCATCGCAACGCCATCGTCATGCACTGCCTGCCCGCGCATCGCGGCCAGGAAATCACGGACGAAGTAGCCGATGGCTCACATTCGGCGTTGTGGGATCAGGCCGAGAACCGGATGCATGCGCAGAAGGCCGTGCTGGTGCAACTCCTCGCGCCCGATTACGCACAAGAGATCAAGACCCGCTCGGCCAAAGCGAGCAAGTCTGCGGCCAAGACGACCAAAACTAAAGCAGCCGCCAAACCCGCAGCCAAGGCGGCCAAGCCAGCGGCCAAACCCGCTGCCAAGTCCAAGGCCACCAAACCGGCGGCCAAAGCGAAGCGTTAATCTAATTCGTACTGCGTACTGCGTAAGGGTAATTAGCCATTACGCATTACGCAGTACTCAATATGCCTTAGAGAGACTATGGTCGGCAATCGACGCCTCTACGAACACGCGGTCCGCACCGCCACACGCTACTACGCCGATAAGGCGTGGGATAAAGCGCTGGTGGAGTATCAGAACGCCCTCAAAGAGTTTCCCGATGATCTGGACGTCATCGAGAAGGCCGCCGACGTGCTGGAACGGCTGGGCCGTCTGCCGGATGCCGCCCAGCATTACATGAACATCGCCAGTATCCGCTCGCGCCAGGGCGTGGTCGATCAGGCGGTCGATTACTGGCAGCGTGCCAGCCGCCTCGATCCCAACATTGTCGAAGCGCACAAAAATCTGGCGTTCACGTTCGCCTCGCAGGGCCAGCCCAAACTAGCCGTGCGCGAAAATCTGGCTCTGGCGCGCATTTATCAGCAGCAGAATGATTTGTCTAATGCGCTGGCTTCGGTCCAAACGGCCTACGCGCTCGATCCCACCAACCCCGATGTTTTAACTGCACTCGAACTGTTGCGCCAGGCGGGCGTGGCGACCGGCGCGATTGGCCAGGCCCCCGCCGATGCGATCATCGAAGACGACGCCGAAGAAGTGCGCGGCAGCCCGATCGATATTACCAAAGATCTGGCCCTGACCAAACTGGCCGACATGGTCTTTGACGATTCGATAACGCCGGCCAAGGCCGCCACCGACTCGCTCATCAGCACGGCGCTGGAACAACAAATGGCTGGTGACACGGAAGCAGCCATCGAGACGTATCGTCGGCTGTTAGGCGCAGGGGTCGATCAACCGGCCATTCACTTCAACCTAGGCCTGTTGTATCAGGAACAGGTTCGCCTTGATGAAGCCATCGAGCATTTCAACAAAGCGGTGCGTTTCGCGGATTATCGTTTAGGCAGTCTGTTCGCCCTGGGCGAGTTGTATCGCGCCAAGGGCCGCGTCGATGAAGCGCTGAGTTATTTTCTGGAAGCGCTGAAGATCATCGATCTGCAAACCGTGCGCCGCGAACAGGCCGATGATTTGATCCAGGTGTACGAGAGTCTGGCGGAAACATTCGCCGCCAAGGGCGAGTCGCAACAATCGGGCGCGTTTGTCAGCACGTTGGTCGATTTCCTCAGCAGCAAAGGCTGGGAAGACAAAGTGGCGCAAGCCCGCCGCCGATTGGACAGCTTAACCGACGAAGGCGCGCCCGCCATGAGCCTGGCCGAAGTGCTCAGCGTGCGTGATTCGGACACGCTGTTGCAGGCCATGTCGTTCATGCAAGAACTGGCCAAACGCGGCAAGTTCTACAGTGCGTTGGAAGAAGCCTATCACGCGCTGGAGAAAGCGCCCGATTATATTCCGTTGCATTTGCGGCTGGCCGATATGATCTGGAAGAACGGCCAGACCGAAGCGGCCGTTGCCAAATTCTTGATCATTGCCAACACGCTCTATGCGCGCGGCGATGCGCATCAAGCCATGGCCATTTATCAGCGCGTGCTGCGCCTGGCGCCCATGGATGTCAACATCCGCACCAAGTTGATCGAACTGCTCGTGTCGTACGGCCAGATCGATCGGGCTTTGGAGCAATACCTGGCGCTGGCCGATACGTATTATCAATTGGCGTCCACCGAAAAAGCGCGCGAGAAATATCAAGATGCGCTGGCCTTGGCCCCGCGCGGCGGCACCAGCCGCTTGTGGACCAACCAGATCATGCACAAGCTGGGCGAGTTGGACACGCAGCGCGGCGATTGGAAGCGCGGCATCGCCACTTACGAGCAGCTCAAGAAGATCGATCCGCAGGATGAAAAGGTGCGCATGATCCTGATCGATCTGTATTACAAGGTGCAGCCGCCGCGCGCCATCCAGGAAATTGACGAGTTGATGAAAGCCTATCGGGCGGCGGGCAAGCTGCGCAAGCTGGTGCCCATCATCGAAGATCAAATCCGGTCGCATCCCAACGATATGGCCTTACGCGCGCGCGCTGCGCAAACGTGCATCGAAGCCGGGCTGCGCCCCGAAGGTCTGGCGCACCTGAATCATCTGGGCGAGTTGCAGTTGAACGCCGGCCTGACCAAACAGGCGGTGGCCACCATTCGCGCCATCATTGCGCTCAATCCGCCCAATGTCCAGGCGTACCAGAAGCTGCTGGCAAGAATCGGGGGCTAGCCGTCCGGGGATTAGTCCATGAATGAATTGGCGGCGTTGTTTCAGCGCCTCGACTGGCTGAGCGTAGTTGACATCGGCCTGGTGGCGCTGATCTTTTTTATCGTGCTGTATCTGATGCGCGGCACTCAGGCCGAGCCACTCTTGCGCGGCTTGATCATTTTGCTGGTCGCCATCGCCATTCTGGGCAACACGCTGGACCTGCCCGCCTTCAGTTGGATTTTCCAACGCGCCTTCCCGGCCCTGCTCATCGCCATCCCCGTCGTCTTTCAACCGGAACTGCGCCGCGCCCTGGAACGCATTGGCCGCGCGGGCGCATGGACCGGTCGCGCGACGCGCCATGCCGCCGACATCGATCAGATGATTCCCGTCATCGGGCAAGCGTGCCAACGCTTAGCCGATCGCAAGCACGGCGCGTTGATTGTGCTGGAGCGCGCCACCGGCTTGCAAAGTTATGCCGACACCGGTGTGATGATCGACTCGGCCGTCAGTTCTGAACTATTGCAAACGATCTTCTTTCGCAACACGGCCCTACACGACGGCGCAGTGATCATTCGCGACGCGCGTGTGCTGGCCGCCGCCTGCATTTTGCCGCTGACCAGCAGTTACATGAGTGATCGCCGCATGGGCCTGCGCCATCGCGCCGCCATCGGCATTACGGAAGCGACCGACGCCATCGCCATCGTCGTCAGCGAAGAACACGGCTCGATCTCGATCGCCCACAATGGCCGCATTATTCGGCGCTTGGACGCTCAACGCCTGGAAACAGTCTTGCGCGCCTTCTTCCAACTCGATCGGCACGCGACGCCCCCCGGCTGGCTGCGCTGGCTGCGGCGTCCGCCCAGTCCGCGCACTCGCCCCGCCGATGCCAACACCCCGCCGCACCGGACGGTGGACGGATGAAGCCCGCCGTGTCGCGTCTGCGCCTGTTTTTCGATAACCTGGGCAATCTGCTCGTCTCGATTGTGCTGGCCCTGCTGGTCTGGATCGTCGCCGTGCAAGAAGCGAACCCGGACATCACGCGGCTTTACACGACGCCGATCGCGATCGTGCCGCAGAATCAACCGGCGGGGATGATCGTTTACGGCGAAAGTGCGCGCCAGGTGCGCGTGACTTTGAGCGGGCCGCAATCGGCCTGGGACGTGTTGACGCCCGATCGGGTTGCGGCCACGATCGATTTGAGCCAGCAGACGACGAACACGCTCGATCTGCCCGTACAGGTCACGGTGGCCGATCGGTTGTTGCGGGTCGTCAAAGTGGAACCGGCAGTGGTTAGTTTGAAGATGGAGCCGATTGCCGAAGTCAATATCCCCATCACCATCAATGTGATTGGCGAAGCGTCGCCGACCTACGCCGTGGAACCGGTGGAGACCAATCCGGTCAATGCGGTGGTGCGCGGTCCGGCCTCGCTGGTCAGGCAAGTGACGGGCGCTACCGGGCAATTGTCGATTCAGGATGCGCGGGCGACTGTGTCGCAAACGGTGACCTTGTCACCGCGCACCAGCGACGGGCAGCCGGTGCTCAACATCACGTTGACGCCTAGCACGACGCTGGCCGTGGTGCGCGTGCGACAACTGGGCGGCTTCCGCGACCTGGCCGTCAAGATCGATCTGCTGGGCAATGTTGCGCCGGGTTATTCCATCGCCAACGTATCCGTCAATCCGCAGATCGTGACGATCTTTGGCAGTCCCACCACGCTGGATGCGCTGCCCGGCTTCATCGCGACCGAGCCAATCTCGGTGACCGACGCGACCGCCGACATGGAGGAGCGCATTCGATTAAGCCTGCCGTCGGGCGTGTCGATTCTGGGCGATCCCTTTGTGCAGGTGCGGGTGCGCGTGCGCGCCATCGAGAGCAGCATCAACGTGCAGCGCGCGCCCGTGACGCAGGGCCTGGCGCCGAATTTGATGGCGCGCCTGTCGCCGGAATTTGTCGATGTCATCATCAGCGGCCCGGTACCCATTTTGGACGCCCTGCGCGCCGACGATGTGGCCGTCGTGCTTAACCTTCTCAATCTGGAAATTGGCACACACCAAATTGAGCCGGAAGTCAGCGTGCCCAACGGCCTGACGGTGGTCAGTGTGAATCCGGCTACGGTCCAGGTCATCGTCAGTGATCTGATCACGCCGACCGCGACGATCACAGGCACCAGCATCATCACGGGCGGACTGCCCCTCTCGCTGACGAACCCGCTGCCCTCGCCCACGCCGAAGAAGTGAGTGGTGATTGGTAATCGGTAACTGGTGATCGGTTGACCAGTTGACCGGGTATCAGTCACCCTCTACGATTGTGATACAATTACGTCCGCGAAATTGACCAACTGCATTTTCTCCGCGTTCGATGCTGACCTTCGCAGTCTGCGGTGAAACTTTTCTGGATGAATGATGACCAAGCCTCTAGTCGCACTTGTGGGCCGACCCAATGTCGGCAAATCAACGCTGTTTAACCGTCTCGCGGGCGAACGTCTGGCCGTGGTGGACGAAGTCGCAGGCACCACGCGCGATCGGCTGCACGCCGATGCGGAGTGGAACGGCCGCGTCTTTACCGTGATCGATACGGGCGGCATCGAGATCGATCGGGCGCGGAAGACCGATCGGCCGTTGTCGGCCAATACGACCAACGAGCAGGCCGCGTCAGAATTCGCGCCCATGATCCGCGCCCAGGCCGAAGTCGCCATCCGCGAAGCCGATGCGGTGGTGCTGGTGGTGGACTGCGAAGCGGGGCTGACGAATGCCGATCGGGAAGTGGCCGAGATTTTGCGACGGTATCAATCGGAGAAGGACGGCGAGCCGTGGCCGCCGATCTTCGTTGCTGCGAACAAGGCCGACAATGCCGAACGGCGGCAGGATGCGTTTGAGTTTTACGAACTGGGGCTGGGCGAAGTGTTTGCCATTTCAGCCATGCACGGCCAAAGCACCGGCGACCTGCTGGATGCGGTGGTGAAGTCGTTTACGCCGCTTGAGACCGAAGAAGTCGATGAGTCGATCAAGATCGCCATTGTCGGGCGGCCCAATGTGGGCAAGAGTTCGATCTTGAATGCGGTGCTGGGGCAAGAGCGGGCCATTGTCAGCCCGGTGCCGGGCACAACGCGCGACGCGATCGATACGCATTTGGAATGGGGCAATTTGCCCATCACGTTGATCGATACGGCCGGTATCCGGCGGCGCGGGCACATCGATCCGGGCGTGGAGAAGTACAGCGTCATGCGCGCGCTGCGCGCCATCGAGCGGGCGGATGTGGCCCTGCTGATCATCGATGCGGTGGAAGGCGTGACCGCGCAAGACGCGCACGTGGCCGGTTACATTTTGGAAGAAAACAAGAGCGTGGTCATTGTCATCAACAAATGGGACATGATTCAGCCCGGCTTGCAGCCCAAAGAGGACGGCACACTGACACCGCGCGAGCAGGAGTTTAGCGATGGGGTGCGGGTGGCGCTGAACTTTTTGGACTATGTGCCAGTAATATTCGTGTCTGCGAAATCAGGACTGCGCATTGATGGACTGATGCATCTGGCGCTGCGCGTTCAGGAAGAACGGTTGTCGCGCCTGTCCACCAGCGAAGTGAACCGCATCGTGCGCGAGGCCATCGACAAGCAGTCGCCGCCGACGCATGCGGGCAACCGTCTGAAGATTTTTTACGGCACGCAAGTGCGCACCGATCCGCCGACGTTCTTGTTTTTCGTCAACGACACGCGACTGGTGCATTTCACGTACGAACGCTATCTGGAGAATCAGATCCGCGTCGCGCACAGTTTCATCGGCACGCCGCTGCGGCTCAGTTTCCGCAATCGGGCCAAGACCGAGGATTAGTCAATTGGTAAACGGTTGATCGGTCAATCAGTTATTGGTCGATGGGTCAATCGGTGAGTGAGCAACCAATTGACCCGTTGATCACTTACCGATTACCAGTTGACCAATAACAATCCCCCAACCAACCAGGCCCCTTTCTCCTCCAACATGACCTCCTCTTCC
>JAGOBP010000212.1 GCA_017999195.1 Thermoflexales bacterium | reverse complement strand
CTCGACTCAAATACGGCTCGACAAATGTCTGAAATTGGTCTTCCGTGAGTTTGACGGGGATTGCCATTCGACCTGCCCTCCAAGGCGTTTGGGACTCCCACAATTTTACAAAAGTTTAAGTCAGTTCGATCCCTCATCCCTGATCCCTAATCACGCCCCTTTCCCTAAACCACGCCAACGCATCATCCAGCGTCGTTTTGATCGGACGTGTTTTCAAGCCTAATTCCGCCACCGCCTTCGCATTGTTCAACGGCTGCCAGAAACGCATCGTGCGCAAGTGGCCGATCTGCCCGCCGGGCAGATACTTCCCCACGGCGATGATCGCGTTCAGCAAGCGCGGCCCGATCTTGATGCGCGGCGGCTGGATATGAGCGGCCTGCGCGACCAAGGTCAGTCCTTCCACCAAAGTGATGTTGTGTGCGCTCAGGATATAGCGTTCGCCCACGCGACCGCGCTCTACCGCATCGATGTGCGCTTCCGCCACATCCCGCACATCAATCGCGCCGAACGTCGCATCGAAGTACACTGGCATCTTACCCTGCGCCGTCTGCACGATGATCTCGCTGACGGACAAGTGCACATCGCCGGGACCAAACACCGCCGACGGACACAGCGCGATGACGGGCGCGTCGCTCTTCAGCGCGGCTACTTCCATCGCTAATTTGGCTTCGTAATAAGCGTCGCCCGCCGAACCGGGCTGATAGTGATCGGCCTCATCCGCGCCGCGTGATCGATCACGCGCCGGGCCGATGGTGGTAAACGAACTCGTATAGATCACGCGCTTGACTTGCGCGTCACGCGCCGCGTCCAGCACCGTTCGCAGTTGATCGACAGCGGCTTGCACATGCTGATCGATATTCTTAGCCGAATGCGGATAGGCCGCCGCCGCGTGAAACACCACGTCGCAGCCGCGCATGGCCGCGCGCAGAGAAGCGGGATCATCGAGGTTGCCGCTGATCCAATCGGGGTGCAGATCACCTATCGCGCCCACCGCGTGCGGATCACGTCGTAAGGCGCGCACGGTCCAGCCGCGCGCCAACGCCGATCGCGCAATCTGCCCGCCGATAAAACCCGTTGCGCCTAACACCAGACACGTTGTCATGAGCGATCCACGAAGGCCACGAAGTTCACGAAAAGGGTTTAGTGAACTTCGTGGAGGATGGTTTATGCTTCTAACTGCTGGATATGGCTTTCGATCAAATCCACCGCTTCACGCAACGTCTCCGCATCGAAGGCGAACTTGACGTTGGCCGCCGCGTACAGTTCGGGCAGCGGCCTGGTTGCGCCCAGCGCCAGCGCGCGGCGATACGCGGCCAACGCTTCGGCCTGATCGGTCAAGGCATTGCGCCACACCTGCACCGCGCCCAACTGTGCCAGGCCGTATTCGACGTAATAAAACGGACTGCGATGAATGTGCTGCTTGCGATGCCAGCCCGTCATCAGCGCGTCGTCCAGCCCGGCCCAATCGACGCCAGGCATGAAGCGCTGCGCCAACTCGGTCCATTTGGCGTCGCACGCCGCCGGGTCACTGCCCGCATCATGCGTGTAGACCCAGTGCTGGAAGGCATCGACCATCGCCATGTACGGCCAGAACAAAATGATGCGCTCCAGATGCTGGGCGCGATCCTGCGCGTAATCCGGGCCGCTGTAGAAGCCGCCGTGCCGATCGGACAGGTAGGGCGACGCCAGCAGTTCCATCGCCATCGAGGCGACTTCGGCAATTTCCATCGTAATGTTGAGCTGCTGAATGTACGGCAAATGCAGCGTCTCGAAGACGTGGAAGGCGTGGCCCGATTCATGCAGCATGGTGCGCACATCGTCGCGCAGGCCCACCGCATTCATGAAGATGAAGGGCCGCTCGGTCACCAGAAATTCGGTGCAGAACGCGCCGGGTGCTTTGCCCTTGCGATTGTCCAGATCGAGCAGACCTTGGCGCTGCATCGTCGCATAATACTCGCCCAACTGCGGATCGACCTGCGCGAAAACAGCGGCGGTTTTCGCCATCAACTCCGCTTCGTCTTTGAAAGGCGGCGGCGCGTCCAAACTGATGGGGTTGCGATCCAGATCGAGATCCCACGGGCGAATCACGTCCACGCCCAGCCGCTGCCGCGCCCGATCGTAAATGCGCGACGCCGCCGGAACCACGACGGCCTCGATGGCGGCGTGAAATTCCAGGCAATTTTCGGGCGTGTAATCAAAGCGCTGTCGATCACGCCACGCATACGATCGGAAGTCGTCGTGATCGGCAGTGTGCGCGATCTGCTGGCGTAGCGGGATGGCTTGCCGCCACAGAGCGTTGATCGCGCCCCGATCGGTCAGCCAGCGTTCCGACGACAAGCGCCAGACCTGTTCGCGAATCGAGCGGTCGGCGCTCAACCCGATCGGGCGCAGTTGCTGCAAGGTCAGTTCCTGCCCCTGCCACTGCGCGCTCTGCGCGCCCACGATCTTGTTATATTGCTGGCCCAATTTGCGGCCCTGCAAAATCAGCGGCAGATTGGCTTCGCGGAACAGTTCGGCCTCGGCGCGCAAGTTGCGCAGGGGCATCTCAAAACCGATCGGTTGCAGGCCGCTGTCCAATAATTTCTGCTTCAACTGCTGCTCGGCCTCTTCGACTTTGGGCTGCACTTCGCTCAAGAACGCCAGATAACGCCGCTCGGCTTCGGCATCCGCCGTGTTCAACGTCGTGGCCAAGTGCAGGCGCGCATAAGTTTCGCTAATGACTTTGCCGATGCGGGTCCAGTCGCTGAGCCAGGCCGCGACGTTGGCCGCGTCCAACGGGCGCGCGTTCAAATCTTGATAATACGGCGCGACGTCGGCCCAGGTCCAAGTCAGAAAGATGCGATAGTCGGTGGGAAGTGTGGAGAACATCGTCAAACCTCAGAGTGGGATGAGGCAATCATATCATCGATTGGCGTAAGGCGCAGGCAAAACCAGCCAATAAAAAACGGCTGACGATAACGCCAGCCGTTTTCGGTAACGAGCGATAGTTCACCTTGACCCGGTTAAATTACTGCTCCGGCGAATGAATTCGCATCAACAACAACACGAAGTCGGCCTGCGCCGACTAGCCGACGCAGGCCGGCTTGGTGTAGTTGTTGGTGCAGTTTCAACTGCCGAGTGAAATCTAGCATTGTCCGTTACTTGCGGCGGCGCATGAAGAGGAAGCCTGCGATGGCGGCAAGCGCAACCCCAATCACCGCCACGATCGGCAGTGTACTCGATGGCGAGTCTGCTGCCGCCGGGGCGGGTTGCGCGGCGGGCTGCACCGTGGGCGGAACAACTGTCGGTGGCACGGCAGTCGGCGGCACTTGAGTCGGTGCGACGGTCGCGGCAGGAACGGGCGTCGGCTGAGCCTGTTCGCCCGCGACATAGACCACGGTCGTGCGCGCCGGGACTTTGAACGTGCCTTGCTCGAAACTGGCTTGCTTGATCGAGGCGGCCAACAGCGGATGCAGTTCCAGCGGCACGTTCTTCAACACCTCCGCCGTAAACGCTTGTTCTTTTGCCGACGCATTGAACAACACCACAATCTCGCCGTAAGGATCAGCGATGCGATCGGGACCGTTGTTGCTCAAACGCATCACGATCAGACCCAATTGTTGATCAGGCCCGGTGTTGAGGAAAGAGAGATGCTGCTTGATTTGATCGGCGGTTTCCAATCGGAATAGCTTTGAACTTTGCCGGATCTTCAACAGCGTTTCAAAGTGCGACAACGCGCCCAGAATATCAGCCTGTTGGGGCTTGAGCGCGGCATTGGCCAACAGCGGCTGGATGATGGGCCACTTGTCTTTATTGTCGCCTTGCGGCGGCAAGCCCACCGCCCAGTTGTTGGATTGATAGGTGAAGTCAAACCGATTGAACCAGTCGCCGGAATTGTAGCTATTGCGATCGAGCGACTTGGAGCGCAGCACGTCATCGCCCGCGTGGAAGAACGGCACACCCTGACTCAGCATCACCAGATCGATGCCCAGGTTGTTCATGGCAATGCGATCGGCCAATACCGTATTCGTCGGCGCTTTGGCCTGCACCGCATCGAAGAGCGTCTCGTTATCATGCGCAGAAACGTAGTTGATGTTTTCCTGCGGATCGAGCGTGTAAGCTGTGGGCGCGCCGTTGTACTTGATATTCTCCGCGGGCACGACATCGTCGTTGGCTTTTTGCAGCGGGAAATCGCGCAGATTGCCCGCCAGCCCCGCGCGAATCCAGTCGTGATATTCGATCAGGCGCGCTTCTTGCTCGGCCGGCGTGCGCTGTTCGTAATCGTTCGGCGTTTCGAGCAGGCCTGTGATGAAACCCTGTTCGGGCAGCGGCGCAAACGGCCCGCCGCCGCGCGCGGCATCGCGCAAGCGATCGTTGAAGACGCCAATGCCCGTGCCGCCGATGTTGAGCTGCGTCGCGTTTTGGCCGCGCACATTCTTGGCTACTTCGCCAAAGTCCCAGCCTTCGCCGTAAATGTAAACGGCTTTGCCATCCACCTCGTCTTTGTCCAAGGTCAACGCGTCCAACGCGGCGCGCACGTTGACCATGTTGCTCAGCATATGATGGCCCATCAAGTCGAAGCGGAAGCCATCGACCTTGTAGTCACGCGCCCACGTCACCACCGAGTCGATCATCAACTTTTCCATCATCGTATGTTCGGTGGCGGTGTTCTGACAGCACGTGCTCGTTTCAACTTCGCCCTTCGCATTGAGGCGATGATAGTAGCCGGGCACGATCTTATCCAGCACGGACTTGGCGCCTTGCCCGCTGGCATTGGTATGATTGTAGACCACGTCCATCACCACGCGTAGGCCGGTCTGGTTCAGTGCTTGCACCATCTCGCGGAACTCGACGATGCGCGGGGTGCCGCTTGGATCGGTGGCATAGCTACCTTCCGGTACCGTGTAATGATACGGATCGTAGCCCCAGTTGTAACCGTCCTTGTCGCGCAGTGGTTCGAGCACAGCTTGTTGCTGATCAGAATCGCCTGCAAATGAAGCGAGTTGGGCGGCAGCGGGTTCTTCGCGCTTGGCCCGGTCTTCTTCAATCGTGGCGATGTCGAAGGCGGGCAGCAGATGCACATGCGTCAAACCCGCCTCGGCCAAACGCTTCAGGTGCTGCATCCCGTTGGAGTTGAGTTCGGTAAACGCCTTGAATGTGCCGCGTTCAGCTGCGGGCACGGTCTCGTCGCTGCTGCTGAAATCGCGCACGTGCAGCTCATAAATCACGGCGTCTTCGGGCGCATTCAACACCGGTTTGGTCAGCTGCGTCCAATCGGTTGGTTGTAGGGCCGCTTCGTTTAGATCGACAATTTGGCTGCGCGTGCTGTTGGTCGCTAAGCTAAACGAATACGGATCGGTGACGAGGTTTCGTTCAACTTGATTCGTCGATCGAACATACACCTCGACTTCATAAAGGTAAAACTGATTTTTCCAGGCAGCCTCACCGGCGGCCGTCCACACGCCCGATTGAGCAGCGGCCACCATCGAGATCACCGTGTCGGCCGTGGTGGTGGCATCCGCATAGAGATGCAGCTTCACCGATCGGGCGGTGGGCGCCCACACACGCAGTGTGGGTTTATCGCCCGCCCACGTCACGCCGAGCGGGCCATCGAAGGCGAAGAGATCATCGAGCACGCCCGGGATTTGCACTGAAGTCGCATCGATCAATTTGCCGTTTTGATCGCGCGCGGTGACGGCGATTTGGCCTTTCAGAATTTCGGGCACTTTCGCCACATCGGCCGCATCGAGTTTGAGTGTGGAGTAGCCGGTGAGCTGTGGGAACTTCTTTACCATGGCCGCGCCAGGGCCGGAACTGGAGAACGTGAGCGAAATGGTCTGCCCGCCTTCAACGCCCTTCGCGCCCAGCGTCAACGCGCCGGTCGGATCGTAGTGCAGCGCGTAACTGTACTTGGGCGAACCGATCACGTTCCACACGAGGGTGTCGCTCGTGAGCCAGTGCGCCATCGCCGCGCCCAGACTGCCGCGCGGCGCGCCATCGGTGCTGATGGCGATGGTCTTGGTTGCGCCATCGAAGCCAAAGTAGACTTCGTCGCCGTCCTTGGCGACCGTGAACGGAATCGCCGCGCCGTCTTTTTGTCCGTCTTGTCCATACACTTCAGTGGTCTGTTCGTTGAGCGCCATTCTTAACTCGTAATTTCCGGCTGGAATCTTGGTCGTAATGAAGGCGTATTGACCATCGCCTTCGGGGTCTTGCAGCCACGATCGCAAACAGGCCGCGTCGTTGTCTTTGGCGCAACCTAATTCGCTCTGGAAATCACCGATCGCGGTGACGATCAGCGTGTTAAAACTGTCGGCCACCCAGTGCGTTTTGTGATCGTAGTAGAACTTCACTTTGGTCGGTGCGTTGACCACCAACGGAATATCCGCGCCGCCTGGCTGCGCTTTCTGGCCGTAGTTCTCGCTCCAACTGCCATTCAACGCGACTTTGTAACGCTGCCCGCTGCCATCTTGAGCATTGTCGGGTTGAATCTCAAACTCGCCCGTCCACACGTCCGATTGTGCATCATACGTCAACGCAGTCTTATCGCAATCGGGTTGCCAATCGCCAGAGCAGCCCAACTCTGATTGATGCGTGCCGGGCACGACGACTTTCGTCGGGGCGGGCGTGTCTTGGGCGTACAGCAAATTCACCGGCAAGACCGAAACGATTAGGGCCACGAGCATTGAAGCAGAGACAAATCGTCGCAACATGGCAACTCCTTGAACCGTGATGACCAGATTATACCGCCCGATCGCTTTATCTGTGTTACAATCGCCGCACTTCACGCTTGGCCTGTTACTCACCATGTATCTCCGCCACCTCTCACTCACCAACTTTCGCACCTACGCGCGCCTGGAACTGGACTTGCCCGCGCAGGCGATTTTGCTGCACGGCGATAACGCCCAAGGCAAAACCAGTTTACTCGAAGCGATTTACGTTTTAGCCACGGGCCGATCGTCCCACACCGCCAGCGATCGCCAGATGATTCACTGGCTGGCCGAGGAAGAGAGTCGCACGCCGTATGCGCGCATCGTGGCGGACGTCACCAAAGCCGATCGGTCCTTGCACATCGAACTGGTGCTGATGCTGGAACCGGCCAACACCGAAGACGGCTGGCGTTTTCGCAAGCAGATCAAAATCAACGG
>JAGOBP010000211.1 GCA_017999195.1 Thermoflexales bacterium | reverse complement strand
CGTCTGGCGTTGATTGTCCCTTCTATCCAGCCAGCGGGTGACATTCGTCGCTTGTCACGTTTTTTCAACGGGCGTATGCTGATAGCCATCCTCGATTAATCTATGCAGTTCATGGTTGTACAGTCACACAGGAGGTGCTGCGCCACCCGAGTGTGTATCAGTTGCCCCTAAGCCCGCATCTATTCGTCAGGACGAGCCAGAAGTTTCGACTCGCCCCTCCGTCGATTGACCCTAGTTTCGGCAGGAGGCTTGCCCCATGAAACGATTGTTTGTACGACCTGAACTGTGCACCGGCTGCAAGACGTGCGAGATCGCCTGTGCGATCGAGCACTCGCGCAGCAAGACCTTGCTCGGTGCGATGTTGGACTCCCCCCCGCCTCATACCCGCGTCTATGTCGTCACGCCCAATGAGGGCGAATTCAAACTGCCCCTGACGTGCCGCCACTGCGACCCCGCGCCCTGCATCGCAGCCTGCATCCCGCAGGCGATGCACCGCTCGCCCGATGACACCGTGACCAATGTCGGCGGCAAGCACGAGTGCATCGCGTGCAGTATGTGCATCATGACGTGTCCCTTCGGCATGATCGGGCGCGGGCGCGCTTCCGATGGGAAAGTGATGGCCCTGAAATGCGATCTGTGTCCCGATCGGGACGTGCCAGCCTGCGCGGCCAGCTGTCCCACGGGCGCGATCACTTACGTTGAAGGCGACGAGTTCGCGCATCAAGCCCGCGTGCGCGCCAGCGAAGTCTTTGCCCATGCGCGTCAAATCCGCGAAGCCACCCTTGTCAAGGCGCAGGAGGAATAACCATGAAACAACGCTCCATCAGTCCCGATTCCATTCTCATGCTCGACGCCGCCAAAGCCAATCGCGTCAACACCATCTGGGAACGCTACGAAGCGCAGCAGCCGCAGTGCGGCTTCGGCGAGACCGGCCTGTGCTGTCGTCACTGTCTGCAAGGGCCGTGCCGCATCGATCCGTTTGGCAACGGTCCCAAGTTGGGCATCTGCGGCGCGAATGCCGACACCATCGTGGCGCGCGGGCTGGCGCGCAACATCGCCGCCGGTACCGCTTCGCACTCCGCGCACGCCAAGCATTTGGCGCACACACTGCTCAAACTCAGTCGCGGCGAAGCGCCCGATTACGCGATCAAAGATCAAGCGAAGTTTTACGCCGTGCTCGATCGGGTGGGGATTGTGCGCGATGGCAAATCCGATCCGCAATTGGCGGGCGAACTGGCCCATCTCGCCCTCGATGAGTTTTCCGAGCGAGAAGAACCGCCCGTCTGGTTGAAGACCACGATCACTCAACAGCGCTTCGAGAAATTCCAGAAATTCGGTCTGATCCCCGAAGGGCTGGATTCCACCGTTGCGGAGATGATGCACCGCACGACCAACGGCGTCGATGCCGATGCCGTCAACATTTTGCTGGGTTCGATCAAGTGCGCGATCGGCGATTACGCCGGTATGTATCTGGCGACCGATCTGTCCGACATCCTGTTCGGCACGCCGACACCGGTGTTGGCTAAGGCCAACCTCGGCGCGTTGAAGGCCGATGCCGTCAACATCGCCGTGCACGGGCACAATCCGGTGTTGAGCGAGATCATCGTGGCGCAAGCGATGGCGCTGAAAGACGAAGCGGTCGCGGCGGGTGCGCCCGGCGGCTTCAACATCGTGGGGATTTGCTGTACCGGTATGGAAGTGATGATGCGGCACGGCATTCCGACGGCGACCAACTCGCTGTCGCAGGAACTCGCCATCGCCACGGGCGCGCTTGATGCCGCCGTCGTCGATTATCAGTGCATCATGCCGAGTCTGCCGTGGGCGGCCAAGAAATTCCACACGGCCATCATCACCACGATGCCCATCGCCAAGATTCCGGGCGCGCTGCACATTGAGTTCGACGAGAAGCACGCGGGTGAGAAAGCGGCCGAGATTTTGCATGCCGCGATCGACGCCTTCAAGAAACGCGATCCGGCCAAGGTCAACATTCCGCAGATCGTGAATGATGCGTGGGCGGGCATGTCGGCCGAGGCGATCATCAAGGTGTTGGCGCTGGTCGATCCGGCCGATCCGCTTAAGCCGCTGATTGACAACATCGTGAACGGCAACATTTTGGGCGTGTGTCTCTTCGCGGGTTGCAATGATGTGAAGGTCACGCAAGACCTGAACTTTGTTGAACTCGTGAAAGAACTCGCCGCCAACAACATCCTGATTCTCGCCACAGGCTGTGCTTCGGGCAGTTTTGCGCGGCACGGTTTACTCACGCCGCAAGCCACGGAGAAGTATGCGGGACCGGGCCTGAAAGCCGTGCTCACCGCACTGGGCAACGCGGCCGGACTCGGTGGGCCGCTGCCGCTGGCGCTGCATACCGGCTCGTGCGTGGATAACAGCCGCGCCGCCGCGATTGCGACGGCCATCGCCAACAAGCTCGGCGTCGATGTGAGCCAGTTGCCCGTGGTCGCCACGGCGCCCGAAGCCGCGATGGAGAAAGCACTCTCCATCGGCACATGGGCGGTGGCGTTGGGCTTGCCCACCCACGTTGGCGTCCTGCCGCCCGTGACCGGCAGTCCGCTCGTGGTGAAGGTGCTGACCGAAACCGCGAAGGAACTGCTGGGCGGTTACTTCATTGTCGAGCCGGATATGAAGGTGGCCGCGCAGAAGATGGTAGCCGCGTTGAAGGAACGCCGCGCGGGTCTGGGAATTTGATCCACGAATTCACACGAATCAACACCAATGATTGAAACCACGGAGAGCACGGAGAACACCGAGAAATTCTCCGTGACCTCTGTGTTCTCTGTGGTTTGATCGAGGCAAGGCATGTTACCCTCCCAAATCTATCATCAGCCTGACCCGGGCGCGGTGCTGGGCGCGTTGCACGACATCAACACGCGGCACGGCTATCTGCCCGCTGATGAAGTGCGCCGCGCCGCGAGTGAACTCGGTGTGCCGCTCAGCACGATCTACAGCGCGGCCACGTTCTACACGCTGTTCAGTTTCAAGCCCTGCGGCCAGCATAAAGTGCAAGTCTGCGAAGGCACCGCCTGCTACGTCAAAGGCGCGGCTGAGTTACTGAGCAAACTCCAACACGACCTCGGCATCAAAGTTGATCAGACCACCGATGATCTGCTGTTCACCCTCAAGCGCGTGCGCTGCGTTGGCTCGTGCGGTCTCGCGCCCGTCGTCCGTGTCGATGATGAGACGTTCGGGCGGTTGACGCTGGAGGAGTTGGATGGGGTGTTGGCGAAGTTTCGGAAAGAAGTGAAAAGTGATGAGTGACGAGTGATCAGTGAGCGCCGCGCTCTGCGGTTCACTCGTCATTCATCACTCGTCACTGTGGAGAAGACCATGAACCTCGACTCTCTACGCACCGCCGGTCAAGCTAGCCTTCGCCCCGATCGGATCAAGATCACTGTCGGGATGGCGACATGCGGTCTGGCCGCCGGGGCCGATGTGATTTTCGACACGTTGCATCAACGCCTCGATCAACGCGGCGTTGATGCGCTGTTGACGAAAACGGGATGTCTCGGCGCATGCCATCAAGAACCCATCGTCGAAGTGCGACTGCCTGATGCCGCGCCGGTGCTGTTCACCAAGATGACGCGGCCGCGGGCGCGCGCGCTGATCGATAGTCTGGCACGTGGCGTGCTGCCTGCCACCGATGCCTGGGCCGTGATCGATCACGACGAGTCCCCGCTGATCGATCCGCGCGTCGAGTTGAAAAAACCGATCGGGTTTGAGGCCGCGCCCATTTACAGCGAGCAGCCTTTCGTCGCGTGGCAGCGCAAAATCGTGCTACGCAACTGCGGCCTGATCGATCCAGCCAACCTTGAAGAATACCTCGCGCGCGGCGGCTATGCAGGCTTGCAGCGCGCACTGTGCGACCACTCGCCGCAAACCGTCATCGACGAAGTGAACCGATCGGGTTTGCGCGGGCGCGGTGGCGGCGGTTTCGCCACGGGGCGCAAGTGGCAGATCGCGCACGATCAACCCGGCGAGATCAAGTATCTCATTTGCAACGGCGACGAAGGCGACCCCGGCGCGTACATGGATCGCACCGTGCTGGAAAGCGATCCGCACGGCGTGATTGAAGGCATGATCATCGGCGCGTATGCGGTGGGTGCGCGGCACGGTTACGCCTACATCCGCGACGAGTATCCGCTGGCGGTGGAGCGCATGACGCAAGCAGTGAAACAGGCCGAAGCGCAGCATTTGCTGGGCGAAAACATTTTAGATTCGGGCTTTGATTTTTCAATCACCATTGTGCGCGGCGCGGGCGCGTTTGTGTGCGGCGAAGAGACCGCGCTGATTGCGTCCATCGAAGGCGGCAGCGGCGAGCCGGGACCCAAGCCGCCGTATCCCGCCGTCAGCGGCCTGTGGGGCCAGCCGACCATCATCAACAACGTCAAGACGTGGGCCACCGTGCCTGTGATTCTGGCGCGCGGCGCGGCGTGGTATGCGGCGCTGGGCACGCCTAAAAATGTGGGAACGGTGGTATTTTCGTTGGTCGGACAAATTACAAATACCGGTCTGGTGGAAGTGCCGCTGGGCATGAAGTTGCACGATTTGATCGACGGCATCGGCGGGGGCGGATTGAACGGCCAGCGGATCAAGGCCGTACAAACCGGCGGACCATCGGGCGGTTGTCTGCCAACCCGATTGTTCGATCTGCCGATCGAGTACGAGCAACTCAAAGCGGCCGGTTCGATGATGGGTTCGGGCGGCCTGGTCGTGCTGGATGAATCATCGTGCATGGTCGATGTCGCGCGCTATTTTCTGGACTTCACCGCGCTGGAATCCTGCGGCAAATGCACGGCCTGTCGCGAAGGCAATCAACAGTTGAAGTTGATGCTCGATCGCATCACGCATGGACACGGCATACTAACCGATTTGGCTTTGCTCGAAGAAGTGGGCGAGGCCGTGAAGGCTGGCTCGTTGTGTGGCCTGGGTCAAACTTCACCGAATCCGGTGCTGTCCACGCTGCGCTATTTCCGCGAAGAATATGAAGCGCATGTGATTGAGAAGCGGTGTCCGGCGGGGAAATGCGTGATGAGTGACGAGTGATAAGTAATCCGTGATACGTGGTGCGTGATACATGTTGCGTGATTGGCGAAACCGCAGAGGTTAAAAGATGCCCAGACTAACCATCGATGGACAAGTCATTGAAGCACCAGCTGATTCGACCGTCTTGCAAGCAATTCGACAGGTGGGCGCGCATTTGCCGACCTTGTGTTATTGGGAAGGCTTGCCTGCGTATGGCGCGTGTCGCTTGTGCCTGGTGGACATGACTGCGCCGCAACAGCAGGTGATTGCCGCATGCGCGTATCCCGTGGAAGATGGCATGTCAATCGAGACGCAGGGCCAGCACGCCGTATCGATCCGTAAGATGATGCTGGAATTCATGCTGGCGCGCTGTCCTACGTCGGACGTGATTCAAGCATTGGCGCGTGACGCAGGTGTGAGCGAATCACGTTTTGCTTCGACGGCGGCCGCGAATGAGTTGTGCATCCTGTGCGGCTTGTGCGTACGCGTCTGCCGCGATCTGGTCGGCGCGGCGGCGATCGGTTTTATCGGGCGCGGGACCGATCGGGTGGTGGGTGCGCCGTTTCAGATTCAATCGGACGCGTGCATTGGCTGCGGCGCGTGCGCGGCCGTCTGTCCAACAGGCGCAATCAAGATCGAAGATGTGGACGGACAGCGCGTCCTCAGCACGTGGAATACGCGTGTGCCGCTAAAGCCGTGTCCCGATTGCGGCCAGCCGTTTGCGCCTGATCCGATGATCTTTTTGCGTGAACGCGCCGAGGCCAGTGTGCAGTTGTGGGGCATATGTCCCAGTTGTCGGCGCACACGCACCGCAGCTCAACTGCAACTGGCACGCCACGCCGCAGTCAACGGTCCGTGACGCCGACCAACGCCCGCAACCGATCCATCAACTCTGGCGGCGTGAACGTCGCCGACCACGCCTCTGCCCATAGCGTCGCTGTCGGGCGATAATACAGCCGATGAAAGTCGGTCGCGATCCCAGCCACGCCGCTGGCTTGGCAGTCCTCCACCAGTGTCGCCCGCGCCGATGGCGTGCATGCCACGATGGCCGCGAAGCCCTGTGCCCGCCGGGCCGCCTGCCATTTCGCAGCATTCGCGTGATGATACTTGCCCTCCACTTCGACATACAAACCCACGCCGTCGCGCTCGATCCACAGGTCGGGCGCAAAGCCCTCGCTGGGCGGTGACACTTCCGGCAGCACCTGTGGCATCCAACCGCGTCGTCGGGCGCGCAAGTCAAAGGCCAGCAACAGTCCGGCGTGCGCCGCCTGCGCCTCGCCTTGATGCAGGCGGATGACGCGCTCCCAATCATTCTCCAGCGGCTCGACGCCCTGCGCCCGCGCCAGGTCCTTCCCCCGCTCCGTCAACCGGATCAAGCCCAGCCAATGTCGCCGACCAAAGACGCGGGCCACCTCGGTCACGGCGAGGCCCGTGCGCGGCAGATAGTCCTGCACCAGCCGTTTGAAGCGCTTCGACCCGTCCGGCTCGCCCAACTGCTCGCGCAGATCCACCCACGTCGCGCAACGGCTGGCCGCCAACACACTCACCACCTGTCCCAGCCAGCGGCCCACATCGGCGCGCACGGGTAGGTCAAAGTCGTGATGGGTCATCGTCATCGAGTGGCCTTTCTAACGGGCATGGGATAACAAAAAGCGCACCGACCTTGAATGAGATCAGTGCGCCACACTGGTATTATATTCCCCGGGCCTCCAACCCGCAAGCGGCCCGGCCTCGCAGCCTCGATGTGGTCTTTCACCCAGCCGCCTTCCGGCTGTGGCGGCGGCCCTGTCGCCGCGCGCCCCTGTCCCTTCCGCCTTCCGGCACGCGGGCAGAGGACGCGGGCGTTGCTGGCCGCCTCACGACCCTGAGACCGTCTGGTCTCAGGGCACGATCACGGCAGGGGCGCGGGCGTGATCCGGTTACGGCACGGGGCCGCCCGGCGCGGACTTGCGCCGCGTCCGTTGACGATTCCCCCGCACCAGCCAGCCGGGAATCTGGCGGAGGTCACCCTCCGGCGGGTGGGCTTGCGCCACACCCGCTAGCGACCGAGTGTGGCGAGGGATGAATCCGCTGCACCACACCTTGACG
>JAGOBP010000210.1 GCA_017999195.1 Thermoflexales bacterium | reverse complement strand
GCACCAGCGACAGCCATTCGGTGTCAAAGTCGTTCGGCCCGGCGGGCAAGACGCGCGCATCGCCCTGTAAATAAGGCTGTGCGGACACATCCGCGCGGAAGGTCACGCCCGCCGTGCTCAGGTGCTCCACGATACGGGGCAAAAATTCGGCGGCCACGCTGCGGTGCACCAGCGCCGTATCGAGCGCATTGCAGACGGTAGGCCGCTGCACCTTGGCATTGAAAATAATCTTCAGCGCCGCGTCCAGATCGGCCGACGCGTCCACGAACAAATGGCAAATCCCAATGCCGCCCGTGATGACGGGAATGCGGCTGTGTTCGCGGCAGAACTTGTGCAAGCCCGCCCCGCCGCGCGGAATGATCATGTCCACGTAGTCATCCAGCGCTAGCAATTCCGTCACGCGAGCGCGATCGGCATCGTCGATGAATTGAATGATGTCGCTAGAAAAACCGGTGTCGGCTAACGCGCGTTGCAGGCTGGCCACCAACGCCCGATTGGAATTCAGCGTCTCACTGCCCCCGCGCAAGATGGCGGCATTGCCGGTTTTCAAGGCCAATCCGGCCACATCGACGGTGACATTGGGGCGCGCTTCGTAGATGACGCCCAGCACGCCCAGCGGCACGCGCTGCTTGTGCGTCTTCAGTCCGTTCGGCTGCGTGGTCGCCTCAAAGATTTCGCCCACGGGATCCGGCAGCGTGGCGACGCTGCGTTGATCGGCAGCGATGCCCGTCAAGCGCGCCTCGGTCAACAACAACCGATCGATCATCGCGGCGGATAGGCCGTTCGCTTTCGCCGCCTCCACATCGATGGCGTTGGCCGCGAGAATCTCCGCGCCATCCGCCAGCAATTGATCGGCCAGCGCGTTCAACGCCGCATTTTTGTGTTCGGTCGTGGCGCGCGCCAATTGTCGCGCCGCCGCTTTAGCCCGCTGGCCCAGTTCGATCATCGACATGCTTTCCCCCTTGAAGAAAAATTTCTACCGCGAAGACGCAGAGCCGCAAAGAAAAACTTGGCGCCTTCGCGCCTTGGCGGTTCGCATGTTCATTACAGCACAACCAGATCGTTACGATGAATGACCTCGTCGCCGTAAGTATAACCGAGGATGGCTTCGATCTCAACGGACTGGCGGCCGTGCAGGCGCGTCAGATCGATCGCGTTGTAGTTGCTCAGGCCGCGCGCAATCTCGCGTCCACTGGTGTTGATCACCTGAATCGTGTCGCCGCGCTCGAAGTCCCCGCTGACCTCGGTCACGCCCACGGGCAGCAAACTGCGGCCATGTTGCAAAGCCTGCTCCGCGCCGTCATCGACGCGCACGTACCCGATGGCGCGGCCACCGGCCAGAATATAGCGCTTGCGGCTCTCAATCGACGTGACCACTGGCTGAAACCACGTGCCCAGTTTTTCCCCGGCAATCAGGCGTTTCAGCACATTCGGTTCGCGGCCATTGGCAATGACGACCGTCGTGCCGGAGCGTCGCGCTAAGTCGGCGGCCTGGAGTTTGGTGAACATACCGCCCGTGCCCAGACCGTTGGCTGTGCCGCCCGCCGCCTGCCACAACTCCGGCGGAATGTCGGGGTCGGAAACGATGGGTACCAGTTGCGCGGTCGGATCTTGCGTGGGATTCGCGGTGTACAGTCCGGCTTGATCGGTCAACAGCACTAACAGATCAGCATCGATCAAGTTGGCGACCAACGCCGAAAGATTATCGTTGTCGCCCACGCGGATCTCTTCCGTGGCGACAGTGTCGTTCTCATTCACGATGGGGATGAGGTTGTGCTCCAGCAGCGCATTGAGCGTGTTGCGCGAATTCAGGTAACGGCGGCGGTCGGCCAGGTCGGCGCGCGTGAGCAGCACCTGCGCGATGGTGAGACCGTACAGGCCAAAGATTTGCTCGTACAACGCCATCAGGCGCGGCTGTCCGATGGCGGCCAGCATTTGTTTGACCGGCAAATCTTTGGGCAAGTGCATCAGGCCCAGCCGCTCACGGCCCGCTGCCACCGCGCCCGATGATACGAAGATGATCTCATGTGCAGCCGCTTGCAAAGCGGCGGCCTGTTGGGCTAGATCAACCAATCGGGGCGGCGAGAGGCGCGCGGTGCCGCCCGTTAAGGTTGAAGTGCCACATTTAACGACGAGTCGACGAAAGGTCATGATCAAACGAACTCCAAAATTGGCGTGGGCGATAGTATACAATGGATTAAGTCGATTGGCGGTTCGAACTTTACTTGTGTGTGGTGAGTATGATCGTCAGCCAAGGTTAATCCCCCTCACCCTGTGATCAATCGGCAAGCCCAAAGAGAGGATGACACGATGCGACTGTTCATCGGTTGTACGATGCTATTGATCTTGATCGGTTGTGCTGCACCGAGTGTTGCACCTGCGCCCACGGCAACTATTCCGCCCACGCGCATTGTCCCGACCGAAACGGCTTCGCCAACACCGGTCATCAACGCAAGCCGCGTGGTGTCGTTCACGACAACTGACGGCGCGAAGCTGTACGGTACGCTCTACGGCAGCGGCAGTACGGCCGTCGTCTTTTCGACGATGGGCGCGCAAAAACAGGACACGTGGTCCAAGATGGCGCAGGCCGCCGCCGACGCCGGCTACCTGGCGCTGACGTACGACTTTCGATTTTGGGTAAGTGAAACGCGCATCCAGGATAATTTGCGTGCCTACATCGCGGATGATTTGCGCGCGGCGATTGCCTTGGTGCGCGCCCAGGGCGCGCAGCACATCGTGTTGGTGGGCGCCAGCCTGGGCGGGATGGCGACAGCCAAAGTGGCGGGTGAAACACAGGCCGACGCAGTGATCATCATGGCCTCACCGCTCAGCGCCAAAGGCCTGACGGTGCGCATCGAAGACCGCGAAGTGCAGGCGTTGACCATGCCCAAGCTCTTCGTCAGCACTGAGCGCGACGCCGTGGTTGCACCAGCCGAGGCGCGCCGCACGTACGATCAAGCACCGGAGCCAAAAGAGATTTTTCTCTATCCCGGCACGGCTCACGGCACGGAACTTTTCGAGACGGAGCATGCCGCAGATCTGATCCAGCGCCTGTTAGCGTTCATCGGCAAGAACACTTCAGCCAACTAAGCCAATCAACAACGAGTCCGGTGGCGATTGCCACCGGACTCGTTTTTTTTCGTCGCGCTTTCCCCCAACTGCAACGCGACGGTGCATCAGCAACCTAAACCCTGGTCTTCAGGGCACTGCGTTTACAGGCTGCTGTCAATCACCATTCGTTAAGCGGGCACCGGCTCGGCCAATTGGACCAGACCGGCCTTCAGACGCGTCAGCCGTTCGGCCAGGCGGGTCAACTGCGCGTCATCAAGCACGGCCCACGGCGCATAGTACAGCCGATCGGTTTCGGCTTCCGCCATGTCACGCACTTCGCGACCAGTCACAGTGAGGGTGTAAGTCTCATCACTGGCGGCCTGTACCCAGCCCCGATCGACCAGCTCGGCCAAGGCGGCCGCATAGGCGTCCGGCGTGTGGCCGCGATGCTGCGCCTTGATTGCGAATTCGGCGGCATTTTTCACTTCGCCGCGCCACAAGAAAGTGAACAATTCCCAGGTGTGCCCGCTGATGTTATAGGGCCGCCACGCGGCCAGGTGCGCGTCATCGCGGAAGGCCGTCAGATCGTCGATGGCCTGATCGATGTGCGCCAGCGCCACGACCGGTTTCCTGGCGGCCAGGGCATGGCTCATCTGCGTCCCCCAGGTGTCGATGTCCGACGTGCGACAGGCTTCGGCCAGGCGCATCAGGTCGTCGGCCGTGTAGGCGAGATCATCGATCGAGATGGCGGCGGCCAGCGCGGGTTCCAGTTCGCCCAGCCGCTGCTGAAAAGCGGAGGTCAATCGACTGAGCACGTCTTGGCCCGCCTCGGTCAGGCGATACGCGCCGTCGCGGACGGTCAGATAGCCCAGTTGCGCGGCGGCGGCCAGCGGCTGATCCTGCACCGCCGTCGTCGCATATGGATACCGGCGCGTGATGTCGGCGGCCGTGATGGTGTCTGGCTCCCGGCCGGCCGCATTCATCAAGGCCAGCACCACGCCCTGCCGCGCCGCGTCGATCGACTCGATGATGGCGTCAACGGCCGGGCGGGAAAGCGCAAATAGCGCGCGGGACACGTCGGGCAATAATTTACGTACTTCTACGGCGGCGATAGATTCAAGCGTCATGACAGTCCCCCTGAGAACGTTGCGTGTGGATGAGACGGCGGATTCAGGCGCGTTTGCTTTGCAGATAGCGCAGCAGCGCGCGGAAGGTATCGTCGACGCGGTCGGGGCTGAGGCTGTAGCATTTGGCTCCGTCGCGGCGGCGCTCTTCCAGATAGCCGGTGGCGGTGAGTTGCTGCAAATGCCGCGACGCGGCCGACTGGCTAAGGTCCAGTTGGCGGATGATGTCGGGCGAACACAATTCGCCCTGCTCGGCAATGAGTCGCAAAACGCGCAAGCGCGTATCGTCGGCCAGCGCCACCAGCCGGACCAGCAATTCCGAGCGGCTGAGGTCGGGCGAGGTGAGCGTAACGCCTTGCGGCTGCCGCGCGCCAAAGAGCAGCGTCAAGGTGCGCGGCGTATTGCGCGGCACAGCGTGCCCTTGACCATACTTCATCAGATACGGGCCAAGATGCGCCGACGGCACGCAGACCAACCGATCGACCGTGCCGAGTTTCTGACGCCACTCGTCGGTCAGCGCGTGCCCCACGATGCTTTCGGTCACTTGCACCAGGGATTGGCCGCTGAAATCGATTTGCTGATAGGCGTCTACGCACGCTTGCAACAACGGCGTGACGCGCGTCCATTCAGGCTCCAGGACTGTCTGCCACATTGTCTGCAAATGCTCGACAACCTGGTTGCGCAGCCGGAGCGGATCATTAAGCAGCGCGTGCGCCTGGGTCTCGATCGCCTCGAACACATACTCGGACGAAAAGCGTTCGCGCAGGTACTGAAGAAAGGCGGCTCGATCGGCCAGCAGCGACGGCCGATCGGTTGGCGCGGACATCGACTCTGCCCCCTCGCAGGGCGACAAGCGGGCGTAAGCCTCAAACACGCGATCGCGCAGCGCCTCGGGCGTTTGTTGGGCCAGATCGTCGATGTAAGCCGCGAAGGACGGGAAACTGCGGGTCGGCTCGATGGCGAAATACAAACCGACAAAGATCACTTCGTGCTGGCGCAGACGCTCTTGGGGCAGCGCGGCCAGCGTGCGGGTTACCCAGTCGTCCAAGCCAGACAGCATATCGGTCCGGTTAAGCAGCGATAAGCTGTTGAAGGCATTATAGGCTGGTTCAAGACCAAATGTAACCGGCGAAACAGGTGATGCCGATAGAAAATCACTGACTGGAGCGGGCATATCTTAACTCCATAAATTCAGTTATTCATATTATGCGCTCAATCGGGTAATATGAATTATTTATATCACAGATGCGTTGTGCTTGTCAAGAGGAAAAATTCAGGCCAACTCAAAAAGTAGCGCAAGTTGGCAACTTGCGCTACAAAGGTGGTGCATTTTAAATTTTGCTACTTTTTGGCCGGTGGCGGGTCTTTAGGCTTGACCGTTTTTTCTTGGCCGGGCGGCGTGGTCTTGGGCTTGGGCGTATTGACCAGACCGGGTGGCGTGATCTTAGGCTTAGGCGTATTCACCAAACCCGGCGGCGTTACTGCGGGCTTTGTCGGGTCAATCGTGGGCAATGGCGAAGCCGTTGGCTCCAGTGTGGCTGTGGCGGTACTCGTCGGCGTAGGCGTCGCTGTCGCGGTTGTGGTTGATGTGCCGGTGGCCGTCGCAGTGCCTGGTCCGCCCGGCGGGGTGGCGGGCGGATGTGCCCGCATCAATTCGACCATGCGCTCACGAGTGGCGGTGACCCGGGTGTGGGCCAACTGAACGGCCTGTTGCTGCTCGATCGAGAGGCTGGCAACCCGCTCGGACGCCGCCTGCAATTGGTCTTCGACCTGACTTGAAACCTGCTCAACCGCCGCCTGCGGCGGCACGGTGCCCGAGATTTCGGCTTGGCGCAAAACGGTATCCAGTTCTGCAACGGCTTCTACCAGCAAGGCAGGTTGCAACTCACCACGCGCGGCTAAATCTGTGTATTCGGTTAATCGACGCTGGGCCATGGCGGTATGCAGATTGGGCAGATCCATGGCGGGTGTCAGGGCCACAGCCATCTGCTCGGACAGACGCTTGATCGGGTACAGCAGATCGCCCGGCAAACTGGCGGCCGACGCCGATGTCACACCCCAACCAGCCAGGCTCAATATCACCACCACCGCCGCCAGCGCTGGCAGCCACCGCCGCCACACCGGCTTGGCGGGCGCGGCGCGACGAGTCGGCACGGGCACGCTTGGTCGTTGGGCAGCCTGCTTCAGCAGTTGGGCCTGAATCGCCTGGCGTTTCTCGGCTGACAGTGACGCCGCGGGGAGTGCGGGCAATTGCGTCGCAACGGACAACATGGCCGACAGTTCTTCGGCATACTGCGGATACCGGGCCAGACAAGCGGCGAGCGTCGTACGCCCTGCCCGGATGTCGGTCACACACAGATCGAGTATCTCTGTAACGTCAACCATAGTGTTATTCTTTCAGCAGCCGAGCCAAGGCGGCCAAACCGCGATGCTGCAAAGCCTTCACCGCCCCCACCGTCTTATTGACAATCTGACTGATTTCTTCGTTGCTCAGGCCCTGCATAAACCTTAAAACCAGCACTTCTTGTTGATCTAGGGTAATGGCCTTCAGCGCCTCCCGTAAGGCTCGATGTTGCAGCACATCCGTCGCCAGCCCCGAGTCGTCCCCCTTCAATTCTTGATCGGTCAGCTCATCCAGCGGAATGGTGGGATGCCGATTGGTGGCGCGCCAATGATCGACCACCCGGGCATGGCTGATGCGATATAGCCAGGCCGCAAACGGCACCCCCCGCTCATCGTATTGATCCAGCCGCTCCAAGGCCCGCAGAAAGACATCGGCCGTGATGTCCTCGGCGATGTGCGGATCATCGACGCGATACGCGACATAGCGATAGATGGCGTCGACATGCCGCTCATACAACGCGCTGATCGCCGCGGTATCGCCCGCAATGGCCCGCCGAATTAGCTGTGATTCATGGTCAATTGACACGCTGGGGCTCGTCTCCGGTTCATACGTGTCATCTATTATAACGTAAACCGGGGCCTTGCAGATACCAACCTGGTACATAAGTCCTTATTTTCATAC
>JAGOBP010000209.1 GCA_017999195.1 Thermoflexales bacterium | reverse complement strand
TCGCGACTCCGTGGCCCTAGCAATAGCCCATGCGTGCCGAAGAATACGAAATGATGTACCAGGTCGAGGAACACCACTGGTGGTACCTCGGCATGGAGCGGATTACGTGTGAACTGCTGGATCAAGCCGTCGGCCGCGGACGAAATTTGCAGGTGCTGGACGCTGGTTGCGGCACCGGCGCGGTGATGCGCTACCTTGTACCATACGGCGTGGTCACTGGCTTTGACTTCTCGCCTGAGGCCTTGCACTTCAGCCGACGGCGAGGCCATCTGCGATTAGCGCAAGCGTCCGTACTGGCAGCACCCTTCGCCGCAAACACCTTTGACCTGATCGTGTCGTTCGATGTGATCAGCGAAGCGGCGGTGGATGATGCTCCGCCATTAAGCGAATTTGCCCGTCTGCTGAAGCCGGGCGGACATTTGCTGTTGCGGTTACCGGCCTATCGCTGGCTGCACGGCCGACACGATGAAGCCGTCGCCACTGTACACCGCTACACGCGGCCCGAGATCAAGCGCAACTTGCGGCGCGCCGGACTGACGGTTGAGCACACCAGTTACGCCAACGCCGTGCTGTTTCCGGTGGCGGTGCTTAAGCGCTGGAGCGAACGGCTCACACCACGCTCACAGATTGAATCGGATCTGACGATTGGCACCGGCCCGCTTAATCCCGTTCTGCGCACAATCTTGAGCGCAGAAGCACCGCTCGTCCGATCGATTGGTTTGCCCTTTGGTCTCACGGTCGTCACTCTTGCCAGGAAAGAGAGCGCATGAAACTCTCCAGTGTCTCGGTTTTTTTCCCTTGCTATAACGACGCAGGCACCATCCCCACGATGATCTTGCGCGCCTTGGAAGTGCTGCCCACCATCACCGATGATTACGAAGTGATCGTCATCAACGACGGCAGCGTCGATGACTCCGGGCAAGTGCTCAACGCCATCGCCGCCAAGTTCGAGTATGTGCGCGTCATGCACCGCACCCAGCCCAGCGGTTACGGCGGCGTGCTGCGCGGCGGTTTTGCCGCGGCCACCAAGGACTGGATCTTCTACACCGATGGCGACGCGCAGTATGATGTGCGCGAGTTGGCCCAGCTGGCCGCTCGGGTGCGCGACGGCGTGGATATGGTCAACGGCTACAAGATCAAGCGGCATGATCCCTTGCATCGCATCATCATCGGATTGGCCTACCAGTATTTCGTCAAACTGATCTTCAGCCTGTCCATCCACGACGTAGACTGCGACTTCCGCCTGATGAAGCGCAGCATCTTCGATCACATCACGCTCGAATCGACCACCGGCACGATCACGTTTGAACTGGTCAAGAAGATTCAAGACGCCGGGTACACCATCGTGGAAGTGCCCGTCCATCACTGGTACCGGCAGTACGGCCAGTCGCAGTTCTTCAACTTCAGGCGCGTTGGCCGCACCTTGTTGGCCCTGATCAACTGGTGGTGGCGGTTGGTCGTGAAGAAAGAACACCTCCGCTCGCCGCAGGCCCATTGACATGCGGCAAGCATTACCCCCTTTTACCGGGCGACTGCTCAGCCGCCCGGTGGCGATCATCGTCGGTCTGACGCTGATCGCTTTGTTGTTGCGGCTGTGGGGCGTCACCTTTGGCCTGCCCTACGAATATCACATCGACGAGCACTTCTACTATCCGTATGCCTGGCAAATGGGCACCGGCGATTTGAATCTGCCCGATCAGGCGCACGGTCCCAGCCTGTATCTGGGCCTGTTGCTGATGGCCCAGAAGATCGCCCAGATCATTGTCCGACCAGACCTTAACCCGCAGCAATTTGCCGAGACGCTGATCAACGATCCGTGGCCGGCCCTATTGGCAGGCCGCATCGTCAGCACACTCGCCGGTGCGCTCACCATCCCGATCGTTTTTGTGCTGGGCCGACGCTTTCGCGACGAGTTGACCGGCCTGGCCGCCGCCGCCGTCATGACCGTGTTGTTCTTTCACGTGCGCGATTCGCATTTTGGCGTACCCGATGCCGTGATGGTGCTGTTCGCGACGACAACGATCTGGCTGGCACTACGAGCCTATCAGACGCGCAGTCCGATCGATTTTGCGTTGGCCGGATTTTTTGCGGGACAAACCGCCGCGGCCAAATACACTTCGGCGCTGGTCGTGGTGCCGATTGTCCTCGCGGCGTTCGCGGCCCGTCGTCAACTGCGCGACACCGTCCGCTGGGCGGTGATCGCCCTGCTCGGCTTCATCCCCGGCTTTATCAGCGGTTATCCCAACATCCTGATCAATTTTTCGGCCTTCATCAAAGACATCAGTTTTTTGTGGATTCGCGTGGGCGGCGGCTTTGAAGGCTGGCGCATCGTGCCCGATGAGAGCGGCTGGTTTTATCTGTTCACGCTGTACTGGAGCACCGGCCTGCCGTTTATGGCGCTAACGGCGATCGGGCTGATCGGGACGGTAATCCGCCGCCAGACATTGGGGCTGTTGCTGCTGGCGTTCCCCGTCACTTACTTCGCCATGATGAGCCTGTCACGCGGTCACTTTGGCCGCTACATGTTGCCGATCCTGCCGATGCTGGCCGTGGTCGTCGCCGAAGTCTGCGTGCGCGGATTGCCCGCCTTCTTGAGCCGAAGATCGCTCTGCGCGCCCTCCCCCATCGCAGTTGGTCTCGCGCTGTTGTTGAGCGTGATCGGCCCGAACGCCGCTGTGTCGCTGCGCGCCGATTGGATCATGGCGCAGCCCGATACGCGCACGCAGGCCAAGCAATGGATCGAAGCCAACATCCCGGCGGGCACGCGCATCGCCGTCGAATGGCCGTATCACACGCCGCCGCTGTCCAACGGCTATGAAGTGCCCACGAATTCACAGCGCGAATATTGGACCGATCGGGTGTGGGGCTTTGGCCTGGCCGATCGGCCGCTGTCACAATATCAAACCGATGGGACGCAAGTGATCGTCTCGACCAGTTTTGTCCAGGGTATTCCAGTGGTCGATGAGGCACAGGAGGCCAATCGGCAGCGGTTTTACGAGCAGCTGCCCCAGGTCTTCACCGAAATCGCGCGCTTCAATCCCACCTGCGATGGCCGCGAGCCGCGATTTGAATTTGATACTATTTACGGCCCCGCGATCGATCTATGGACGTTGTGTTATGCCGGGCCGCGCCTTACACTCTATCAAGTCCGGCCCGATTGATCAGTTTCAGCTGCGCGTTGACCCAAAAATCAGGTACAATGTAGTCACCTGATTGAGCCGCTGTTTCCCATCTAGTAGCCGAGAGAACTGCACCGAGTATGGCCGAGTCGATCAGTGGTCGTTTGCGCACACTGTTGGGCAACAAGTCGGCAGATGTCGATCAGCCGAGCGAGGAACGCGTCCGCAGCGAACCAAAGCCTGTTGCCGCGCACAACCCGCCGTTTGTCAGTACACCCGCCCTGCCGCCCGATGCTGCCGTGCGCTTTGACGCGTCGGCACCCGAAGCGCCCGCCGCGCCCGAGCCACCACCCACACCCACGTTACCCACCGACCTACCCGGCGCACGGATGTATCAAGCGGAGTTGCAGCACAAGATGACGGCGCTGGCCGAAGATTTTTCGCTGGGCAAAATTAACCGGCGGCAGTTTGATGCGGTGTACACGCACTATCGCGAACAGCGCCAGATTGTGGATGCGCTGATCAATTCGCTGAATTTCGATGCCTGGCGCAAGGCCATTAGCGCCGGACACACCGGCCTGTTGCTCAGCCACAACGCCGCGCAGTTGTTGGGGTACGCCCTGTACGATCGGGCCACGCGCCAGCCGCTGGCTGTCTCGCCGCATTTCAAAGTCAACCCGGCGTTCATCGCGCCGATCATCGCCGCCCAGCAAGCCACCCGCGATGTCACCACGCGCATCAGCACCAGTGAGATCGACAACGGGCGCTGGCTGTGTTTTGTGCCAGGGCAAGCGTGTACCTTGGTCGCTTTGTTTACGGTTGAACCCGCCCGCGCGCAGCTGCAATTGTTGCAAGATTTGCACCACGACTTTGAACTGGCCAATGCCAAGCGTCTGGCGCAAGGTCGCGGCAGCGAGGCGGCCGAGCAATTCATGCAGTTATGGGCGCTAGAGCAAGCCAGTTAACGGCTCACCGAAGGTTACGGTTATCGAACGCCGACTTCCGTCGGCGTTCCAATTTCTTTTGCAAGAAGGATTTGTATGGCTTCGTCAATGCCAAATGGCACGGTTAAAGTCTTGTTTGTCTGCCTGGGCAACATCTGTCGCTCGCCCATGGCCGAAGCAGTGTTTCGCGAACTGGTAGAGAAAAACAATCTGCGCGCGCGCTTCGAAATTCAGTCGGCGGGCACGGGCGGTTGGCATGCCGGTGAGCGCGCCCATCGCGGCACGCGCGAAGTGTTGTCGCGCCACGGCATCGATCCTAACGGGCTGATCGCCAAGCAAGTGTCGCAAGACATGCTGGATCAAGCCGATTACGTCGTGGCGATGGACAGCGAAAATCTGTCGGACTTGCGCTCGTGGCAGATTGAGCAAGGCAAGCTGTCCCGCTTGCTCGACTACGCCACCGACATCAATGTGCGCGATGTGCCCGACCCCTACTACGACGGCCGCTTCGAGTTGGTGTACGAGTTGGCGCGGCTGGGTTCGCAAGGGCTGTTAAAGCACATCCGCGAACAACACGCCATCTAATGCTGCCAACTGATCTGCACCGCGCCCTCACCGCGCAGTTGGGCGAAATTCGCACCGCACAAGCCGTGAGCGGCGGCGACATCAATGCCGCCTGGCGCATCGAAACCACCTCCGGTCAACGCTGCTTCATCAAGTGGAATCCGCGCCCCCTGCCCCGGCTGTTTGAAGTTGAAGCGCAAGGTCTGCGGTTGTTGGCGCACGCGCAGGCTCTGCGCGTGCCGCGCGTCATCGCCGTGATCGATCAGCCGCCCGCGCTGGTGCTGGAATGGATCGAGCCGGGCGCCAACCAGCCTGCCGCTGCCGAAACGCTGGGCCGCGGCCTGGCGCAGCAACATCGGGCCAGCAGCACAACGTACGGACTTGATCACGATAACTACATCGGCGCGACCCCGCAGATCAATACGCGGACTGATTCGTGGCTCGAATTCTATCGCGATCGACGTCTGGGCGAGCAAATGACGATTGCGCAAGCGCGCGGCCATCTCCCGCCCGATCGTGCCCGACGGCTCGATCGAGTGCGAGCGAACCTTGATCGCTGGCTGGATTCATCGGTCGTTGTGCCTTCACTGCTGCATGGCGATTTGTGGGGCGGCAATCATCTGATCGATACGGCCGGTCAACCGGTCTTGATCGATCCGGCCGTGTATTACGGTGATCGCGAAGCCGAGATCGCGTTCACGGAACTATTCGGCGGCTTTGGCGCGCGCTTCTACGCGGCCTACGCAGAAGCGTGGCCGTTGGAGCGCGGCTATGCCGATCGGCGCGACCTGTACAACCTGTATCATCTACTCAATCACTTAAACCTGTTCGGTGAAGGCTATGGCAGCGCCGTCGACGCGATCTTGCGGCGCTATGGCGGCTAATTCGAGAATGCGGTTCGCCCTTGCGGAAGTCGCAGGCGCGTGATAAAATATCGGTCGCGCTAACCACGCACTGTTTCAAAATTGGGGGTTCGTCTAGCTGGCAGGACAGCAGACTCTGGATCTGTATGGAGGGGTTCGAATCCCTTACCCCCAGCAATCGCTAGAAACCAGGTTTCTGTGACGCAGGACTACTCCGCGCAGAAACCTGGTTTCTTTCATAACAAGCCAAGGCATTGATCTGTGAGCGAGTCGAAGCAGAAGATCGTCCCAACTGAGCCGCGCTGGCGGCGCGCCGCCCGGCGACTCGTCTGGCTGGAGCCGGTGTGGGTGATGGCGATTGGCGTCTTGCTGTTGCTGCCACAGCGTTTTTTGCCGACGAGCGTTCAACAGCAAGTTGAGGTTTGGCGGGCCAGCGCCGTGATCTTGCCGGTGATGGGCGGCTTATTACGCTGGCTGGCCTATGGCCGCCTAACGCGCCGCACGCCGCTGGATTGGCCGTTGCTGTTAATGCTGATCTGGCTGCCCGTCAATTATTGGGCTTCGGTCGATAAGGCGGCCTCCTGGGAGGCGTTAAGCCCGCTCATTGTGGGTGTGGCGCTGTTTTGGGCCTTGCTCAATTGGCCGCCCGCATTGCGTCACCCGCAGTTAATCGGCTGGTCAATCGTTGTGATGGGTGTGGGCTTGGCCTTTACTGCGCCGCTGTTCAGCGACCTGGCAATTGGCAAGTTGTTCCGTATTTCGGCCCTTGAGACGCTGCAACAGAAGTTATCAGCGTCGCTGCCGGGCAATGTCAACGCCAATCAAATCGCCGGAGTGTTGGCCGTGGTCGCACCGCTGGCCGCGGCCCTGACGCTGAGGCGCGATTGGCGCACACACCGCCGGGCGACGATCGCCGCCGGATTGGCGACGATGTTCATACTGGCGATGCTGGCGTTGACGCAAAGCCGGGGCGCTTATCTGGCGGCGGCGATTGCCATCGGTGTGGTGGCGGTGTTGCGCTGGCGTAAGTTAGTGTATGTTGTGCCCTTCCTACTGGTCGCCGCCATCATCATGGTCGCCGTGTTGGGACCGCTCACCGTGCTGAATGCCGCCTTGTCCGGCGGCGCGATCAGCGGACTGGATGGCCGTCTGGAGATTTGGAGCCGCGCGCTATACGCCATCAACGATTTCCCCTTCACCGGGATCGGCATTGGCACGTGGAACACCGTCATTCCCACCCTGTATCCCCTGTTCTCGATCGCGCCGGACACCAAACTCGATCACGCCCACAATTTGCTGTTGCAAGTCGGTCTGGATGTGGGCTTGCCGGGTTTCATCGCCTACGTGGCGTTGTACCTCACGACATTCGGCCTGCTCATCAAAGCCCTGCGTCAACAGATCGCCGCACTCGATGTGGCGTTGGCCGCAGGTGCTGTGGCCGCGCTAAGCGCCATGTTTATCCACGGCATTGTCGATGTGCCACTCTGGGATTCCAAGCCCGCCTTTTTGCCGTGGCTGATCATCGCGCTGGCCATACTTCTTGGACTTCGGACGCTCACCCCGCAACCGGATTGATGGCCAGTGAGTGCGCGTGTCCGGCTCCCTCGCAGTTTGATCTTCGCTTTGCTTGGCGTCGCGTTGTTGACGTTGCCGCGCCTCAATCAATCGCTGTGGAGCGATGAAGCCAGCAGCGTCTGGTTTGCGCGCCAACCGACTAGCACCCTCTTCACCAC
>JAGOBP010000207.1 GCA_017999195.1 Thermoflexales bacterium | reverse complement strand
ACGCAGTACGTATTACGCATTACGCATCACTTTCCACACAAACCTCGGCAGCGCCAACTGCCTGCGCCAGCGCCACGGCTCGCGCACCAAGCGATACAGCCACTCCAGATTCAAACGCCGAATCCACTGCGGCGCGCGGCGCTGTGTGCCGACGACAAAATCGAACGAGCCGCCCATCCCGATGGCCACACTCGCGCCCGTGCGCGCCAGATTCCGATCGATCCACTTGTCCTGCTTCGGCGCGCCATACGCCACCAGCACGATGTCGGCCTGGGCCGCGATAATTTGCTGCACGGCTTCATCATCTTCCGTCGCTCGCGGCGAACCCGCCCACGCCCCGACGATCTTCACGCCGGGATACAGCATTTGCAACTTAAGCGCGGCCTGATCCGCCACACCTTCCGCTGCGCCGAGCAAAAAAATCTTCCAGCCGGTTTTCACCGCCCGATCGGCCAGCTGATAGATCAAGTCCGATCCGGCCACCCGCTCGCGCAACACTCGGCCTTGTCGCTTGGCCGCCCACACCACGCCGATGCCGTCGGGCAAATTCAACGCCGCGCGATTGAGAATATGCTTGAATTCAAGGTCATCTTGCGCCGTCATGATGAACTCGGGATTGACGGTGCAAATCTGATGCGCCCCGCCCTGCGCCACAAACTGCGCGATCAGATCGAGCGTCTCTGCCATCGTCACATCATGGACGGGAATATCGAGGAGAGTAATTGCAGGGATATGGTTCATGGGGAAATTGACACGGTGACAAGATGACGCGCGCTATGCGCGGATGACAAGATGATCTTTTGGCAAGAGATCATCTTGTCAGTATCTTCTCAAAGACACTCAACACCCCAGCCGCGCAGGCTGACCACGTGAAACGTTGAGCCTGTTGATAGCCGCACTCGATCAACGTTTGGCGCAAATCATTATCCAGGGTGATGCGTCGCAGACCACCGGCAATCTCCTCGATATTCAACGGATCGACCAGTAGCGCTGCCTCGCCCGCCACTTCCGGCAGCGACGAGGTGTTGCTGCACAAGACCGGCACGCCGCACGCCATCGCTTCGAGGATGGGAAAGCCAAAGCCTTCATACAACGACGGAAAGGCAAACGCCTTCGCACCAGACAACAGCGCGGCTTTGTCGGCCTCATCGACGTAGCCGATGAAGCGCACACCGCTACCCGCTTCCTTGATCAATTGTTCGTAATACCAGCCGCGTTTACCCGCCAACACCAACTGCCACGTCGAGCCGGTCTGTCGATAGGCCTTGATCAAACGCAAGACATTCTTGCGCGGTTGCAGTGTCCCCAGATACAGCACGTACGCACCTTCGAGACCATACTTGGCTTTCACGCGCGCGATTTCCGCCGGATCGTTCACGCGCTTCACCTTGGGATCAAGGCCCGGATAGGCCACCGTGATCCGATCGGGCCGCGCGCCGTACCGCGACATGAGATCGCGCTTGGTCGCCTCCGAATCGGCCAGCACGTGGGTCGCGCTGCGCGTATGCCAGCGTGTGGTGATATCTAGATACAACCGTTGCGCCAGCGGGTGCGTTTCCGGGAAATACAAATAACCCAGGTCATGCACGGTCACCACACTGCGGCGCGGTTGAATGACGGGCAGCACGTGCGCGGGCACAAACAACACGCTGGGCGGATGCAGCGTCATTTCCAGCGAGAGACGGCCCTGCGTCCACAGGCGCAGCAAGGGCATGATTCTGGCTTCCGAATTTTGGCGACCGGTGAAAGTGCGAGGCGGTTGATTGAAGTACAGCCGGAATTTGTAGTTCGCAGCCGCCTGCTCCAACAGCGCGTCGATGAGCAGGCGCGAATACAGTTCCGTGCCGGTGGGTTGTTCGATGGTTGATCGACTGGCGTCGATGCCGATGGTATAACGCGTCGTCATAACCGCGATTGTATCACATCACTTCGCGTAAAAACACGGCAATTTGATCGGCCAGCGCGCCTGCGCGCAGAATGCGCGGCACGGCCTGCGTGCAATCCAGCACCGTCGAGGGAATACCGCCGGGCGTTGTCCCGCCGTCGAGGATGGCGTTGATGCGACCGTCCAACTGCGCCAGCACTTCCTGCGCCGTGCGCGGATTCGGCCCCGTCGAGCGATTGGCGCTGGTCACGGCCAGCGGGCCAGTCAAGCGCAGCAGGGCGCGCGTCAGATCATGATCGGGCATGCGCACCGCCACAGTCTCGCTGGCGCTGACTTCCATCGGCACGCTGGGGAGTTTGGGCACGACCAACGTCAACGCGCCGGGCCAAAAGCGGTCCATCAAGCGGTAGGCAATCGGCGGCACTTCGGTCGCAACTTGATCGAGGTCGGCGTTGTCGGCAATCAAAACGGGAATGGCTTTTTCGGGGGGGCGTTCTTTCGCCACATACAGTTTCAGCGCGGTAGGGCCGTCAAAGGCCAGTGTGCCCAGGCCATACACGGTATCGGTGGGAAAGGCCACCAGTTTGCGATCGAGCAGCAACTGCGCGGCTAGCGAAATCTGATCGGGCTGAAGAATTTGAGTCACGGTTTTCACGTATCACGCACTACTGGCCCGTAGTATCTCAAAATTGATGACGCGTTCGCCCTCGAACATCAAACGCGCGCCTTCACAATAACTACAAAACGCGCCGCCAAGCGGCGGAATGTCGGGCAGCAAACACCCGATTGTGCCCGCTTCGACGATGCCGCCATGCGAGACCACCAGTGCGCGGCCGCCGTCGGGCAGCGTACGTACAATCGAGCGCAACAGGTCCGCCTGCATCTGCGCGAAACGCGCCGCCGCTCGGCCCTGTTTGATCACGCGCGCCCATTCGGCAAAGCCCGCATCCCACTCGATCTCGTCAGCGACGGCAGACTCCATCGTGTTCAACAGATCGAGTTGTTCGTTCACCGCAAAGCCCATCGCGATGGCCGTCTCAAACGCACGCGGCAGGGTGCTGGTCACGACGCGCTCAAACGGCCCGATAGTACTCCCGATGCGCCGCGCAAGGTCGACTCCGGCCTGCGTGAGATGCGGGCCGGGGATGGCGCGCATGGAATGTCGCCGTACTTCGAGGCTGCGCATGACTGCTCCGCCAGAAGGTAATCGGTCAACCAGTTGACCAGTTACCTGTTGACTAACTGACTTCGATCACAACCAACCGATCGAGTCCCGCATAATCCGGTCGCACCGTAATCTGCGCCGAGGGGAAGTGCGGCTGCGCGATGGCGGTCACATCGTCGCCTTGATACGCGCCGATTTCCATCAGGATCAAGCCGCCCGCTTTCACTACGCGCGGCGCATCCTTCAGCATGGCGCGCATCAAATCCAGCCCGTCCGGGCCGCCCAAAAACGCCATCTTCGGTTCGTGGCCGCGAATGGTCTTCTGGAGATAAGGCCAATCTTTGTCGTCGATGTACGGCAAGTTCGCCGCCAATAGATCGAGCGTTTCCGTTACCGGCTCCAGCAAACTTCCGACGCGGAAATCAATCCGATCGGCCACGCCGTGCCGGACGGCATTTTCACGCGCCAGATCAACCGCCTCAGCCGACAAATCCGTGGCGATGACGTGCGCGCGCGGCAGATGCTTGGCCAGCGTCACGGCGATGCCGCCGCAGCCCGTGCCGATGTCGGCAATGCGCGGGGCCGGATGATTGGTAAAACGCTCCAATGCAAACTCGATCAGGCACTCGGTTTCAGGACGCGGAATCAACGCGCGCCGATCGGTGATCAGGTCGAGATCGTAAAACTCGCGATGGCCAACGACATAGGCCAGCGGCTCATCCTTGAGCACGCGCTCAAGGTTGACCTGAAACAGCGCAAGTTCTGCGGGATTGGGTGATTGATCGAGCCGCGTGAGCAGCTGCGTGCGCGTGATGTCTAGCGCATGCGCCAGGATCACTTCGGCCGACAAGCGCGGCGCATCGACATCAATGGCTTCGAGTTGCTCAGTCGCTTGTTGGCAAAGTTGTTGAAGAGTCAAGTTAGGTCCAGTCATGAGACAAAGTGGATGACGCGTGCCGAATGAAGCACGCACACGTCATTATAGGCCTGCGGCTTGCAGCTTCTCCGCCTGATCGTGCGTGGTCAATTCGTCGATGAATTCTTCCAGGTCACCGTTCAGAATGTAGTCCAGCCGGTACGACGTCAGGTTGATGCGATGATCGCTGACGCGGCTCTGCGGGAAGTTGTACGTGCGAATCTTTTCGCTGCGCTCGCCGGAACCGACCTGCGATCGGCGCGTGGCGGTCTGTTCGCTGTCCTGCTTCGCTTGTTCCAGTTCATACAGCCGCGCGCGCAAGATCGACATGGCGCGCAGGCGATTTTGCAGCTGCGAACGCTCGTCCTGGCATTGCACGATCATGCCGGTGGGCAAATGATGGATGCGCACCGCCGTCGAGTTCTTTTGCACGTTCTGGCCGCCCGCGCCCTGCGATCGGTACACGTCAATCTCGATGTCCTTGTCGGGAATCTCAATTTCCACTTCATCGACTTCGGGCAGCACGGCCACGGTGGCTGTTGACGTGTGAATGCGCCCCTGCGATTCGGTGATGGGCACGCGCTGCACGCGATGCACGCCGCTCTCGTATTTCATGCGTGAGTACGCGCCCTTACCCTTCACCATGAAGATTACTTCTTTGAAACCACCGACGCCCGTCTCGCTGCTCGACAGCACTTCTGCTTTCCAGTTGTGATTTTCGGCGTAGCGCGTATACATGCGGTACAGATCGGCCGCGAAGATACCGGCTTCATCGCCGCCCGTTCCAGCCCGAATCTCAACAATGACGTTCTTGTCGTCACGCGGATCCTTGGGCACCAGCAGCGTTTTGAGGTTAGTCTCCATCGCCTTGATCTGATCTTCCAGGCTGGCCACTTCCTCTCTCGCCATTTCGGCCAGATCGGGATCGCTTTCGTTGGCGACCATCGCACGCGCCCCGTCCAGGTGGCCCAACCGATCGCGATACTCGCGATACGCCTCCACAATCGGCACCAGGTTGTTGCGTTCCTGGCCTACATCGCGCAGGCGCGTGTAATCGCCCAGCACCGCCGGGTCGGACATCAGGGTATTCAGTTCTTCGTAGCGGCCTTCGATGCCCGCCATTTTTTCAAGCAAATCCATACGTTGTTATCCTTGCTATCAATCAACGAGGCGACCTACTTGCGGTCGCCTCGCGCTGGTGACTCAATTATAACAGACGTGCCAAGCGTGTCAACGAATCGGGCGTGTTGTCCGCAGTGGGACTGCCGGAAACGCGCTTGGTTAAGCGAGGAACTGCGCCCGCTTGCCCTCGATCACGCCGAGTAACCCATCGAAAGATTTGATGAATTTATCGACGCCTTCCACCGAGAGTTGTTCGCCGACGACATTGAGATCGAAGCCCACTTTCGCCAGATCGGCCACAACTTGTTTCGCCATCGCGTAGTCGGCATCGACGGTGCGCTGCACGACCGAATGATCGAGAATCGCCGTGTAGGTTTCGGGTGGCACGGTGTTGACGGTGTCCGGCCCGATGAGCGTATCGACGTAAAGGGTGTCGGGGTACGCAGGATTCTTGGTGCTGGTGCTGGCCCACAACACCCGCTGGAATTTGGCACCCAGCGCGGCCAACTTCTGGAAACGCTCCCTGGTGAACAGTTCGCGATATTTTTCATACACCAACTGCGAATTGGCGACAGCGGCTTTGCCCGGCAGCGACGCCGCTAACGGCGCGAGTTCGCCTTCGGCTTTGACGATCTTCTCCAGTTCTTTATCCAGCAGCGTATCGACGCGGCTGACGAAGAACGACGCCACCGACGCGATGTGATCGACGCGCAGGCCGGCTTCGGCGCGGCGTTCCAGCCCACGAATGTACGCCTCGGCCACATCGAGATAGTGCTGCATGGAGAACATCAACGTGACGTTGACGTTGAGGCCGTTGAACAAGGCTTCTTCAATGGCGGGCAAGCCCTCTTTCGTCGCCGGAATCTTGATCATCACATTGGGGCGATTCAAGGTTTTCCACAGGCGCAGCGCATCGGCCAGCGTACCGGCGGTGTCATGCGCCAACTTAGGCGACACTTCGATGCTGACGTAGCCGTCGACGCCGTGGGTGCGCTCGAAGACCGGGCGGAAGACATCGGCCGCCATGCCCACATCTTCAATCGTGAGCGCGTCGTAGATCGCTTCAGCATTGGCCCCGGCCGCCACCAGGGCCTGCATCGCCACGTCGTAATCGTGGCTACTGCCGATGGCCTTCTCAAAGATCGACGGGTTCGACGTCATGCCGAGCAAGCCCTGATCGATCATGCGTTGCAGATCACCGGCGGTGATCATCCTGCGTTGGATGTTGTCGTACCAGATGCTTTGGCCTAACTGCGCGAGGTGTTGAAGATGTTGGTTCATGGTTGTTAGCTCCTATCAAGGACGAGACAGAGAGACGGCGGGAAGGAGAGATAGAGGGCGCTCCCGCTGGCCGCTCGCGTTCTGCTCGATTAAAGTTTCCAGTGTTCAGGATGAGTGATCATGGTCACTAACATGCCGATAACGGCATCGTATTCTTTGTAGAGTTCGGCGGCGGTCGCACGCGGTAAATAGCCGCATTTCACCGCAAATTGCACCCACGTTTGAGTTTCAGCGGCTTCGGCTTCACTGTCGCTGAGTTTGCTGATGAATGATAACGGATAGCGCCGTTTGCGCCAGGCTTCGGCCACATTGGAGCACACCGACCGCGAGGAACGTCGGATTTGATCGGTGAGCGAGTATGTCTCTTCCTTCGGAAAACTCTTTGACAGTTCAAACACGCGCATGGCGACATCAAATGATCGTTGATACACCTCTAAATCAGTATGCTTTCGAATAGTCTTCTGCCGTGCCACTTTGGAAGAGGTATCTTTTCCCGCCATCTCTCCATCTCTCCTTCGCTTCGTCTAGGCTTCCCGTTCAATCGCCAGCACTTTATTCAGCCGTCGCTGATACTGCGGCTTCGGATTCAGGCGTGCATTGACGAAAGCAGCGACAATTTCTTTGGCCGGTTCCACGCCGATGATGCGCGCTCCGAGACAGAGCACATTCATGTCGTCGTGCTCTACGCCTTGATGCGCCGAGTAGGTATCGTGACACAGGCCGGCCCGAATGCCCTTGAGTTTATTCGCGGCAATGCACGCGCCGACGC
Source organism: Thermoflexales bacterium (assembly GCA_017999195.1). Lineage (GTDB taxonomy): Bacteria > Chloroflexota > Anaerolineae > Fen-1058 > Fen-1058 > JAGOBP01. The sequence continues at coordinate 107 of JAGOBP010000207.1, read as the reverse complement.
CGCTACCACACAACACAATACCGCGCTCGGCCTGCCCCGCCTGAACGGCTTTGCCTACCAGCAAAGCATAATCGGGATAGTCGTCACCGGCCAGGTATTCGTGCGCA
>JAGOBP010000208.1 GCA_017999195.1 Thermoflexales bacterium | reverse complement strand
ATGTGATAGCCCGCCACGATTTCCGACTCGGCTTCCACCAGGTCAAACGGCACGCGCCCGGACTCGGCCAGCCCGCTGATGAAGAACACCAGCGCCGTCACGAACAACGGGAAGATGAACGGAATCTGCTGCGCGTTCACGATCGCCGTCATCTGCATCGAACCGGAGATCATCACGACCACAGCGACGCTCAACACTTGCGGCACTTCATACGACAACAGCTCGGCCACCGCGCGGAACGCACCCAACAGCGCGTACTTGTTGTTGCTGCTCCAGCCCGCCATCAACACCGCGATCAACGACACCGCGCCGACCGCCAGAATGTAGAACAAGCCCAGATTCAAATCCGTGCCAGACAACGCGCCGCTCCCCGTGTCCGGTCCCAGCGGAATGACCGCATACACCAACATCGCTGCCACGCCCGCCACGATGGGCGCCGCATTGAAGACATGCACATCCGCGCCGCGCGGCGTAGTATCTTCCTTCGTAATCGCCTTCACCCCGTCCGCGATCGGCTGCAGCAAGCCCCACGGCCCGGCCAGGTTCGGACCAATTCGGTCTTGAATGCGCGCCACGACCTTGCGTTCCAGCCACGTCAACAGCATGAAGACCAGCAAGCCCATCGTGCCCAGCATCGCCGCGCGCAAGAAGGCCATGATCGTATCGATCAGGCCCCCGGCAAACCCCAGCGACGTCATCAAGTCGCGCAGGGCTTGCGCGATAATGATGAAGATGTCGTTAATCGGATTTAGATTCTGCATGCGCGTACCTCAACCATAGTTCAACGGATCGGACAGCACCCGATCGGCAACAAACGCCCCGACGCCCAAAATAACTTGGGTGCGGGGCGATGGGCCTATTGCCCAAAATCTAAGCCCACTCTAGGGCTCCCTTGCGCCAGGCATACACCAGACCGCCGGCCAGGATCAGAATGAACAACACCATTTCGACCAGTGGAAATATCGAGGCGAAGTCCTTGTAGGCCAGCGCCCACGGCAGCAGGAAAATCGTCTCGATGTCGAAGATGGCGAAGACCAGCGCATAGATGTAATACTGCGCCTTGAACTGCACATGTGCTTCACCCACGGTTTCCATACCGCATTCGTAGGTGTCGGATTTGATGGAGTTGGGCTTGCGAGGAGCGAGCAAGGCCTGCAAAACCAACGGCAGTGACAATAGGACGGCGGCAACAACCACAAAAATGCCGACGAACGCAAAGTCTTGCAGCACGGTGTTCCTCCCAGAGTTGTCTTGTACAACAGGTGAAGATGGTCACAAGCGATGCCGGGGTATAATAACACACCCCTGATTGAAAATCAATCTTGACAAAAAAATGTCGTGTGTTAGTGTGTGCCGCCTGTGTGATGCCGCATTCTACCACCAACTGAAGGCTCACGCAACGCATTTCCAAATTACCCATCATGACTTTTAACGCCATCGCCACTGCCGACACTTGGAATTCCGCGCTAGCCGCCCTGCCCAACCGTCACGTTTTGCAGACTTGGGAATGGGGCCAATTCAAACGCCGCTGGGGTTGGACGCCGCGCTATTTGCTCAGCCCGCAGCGCGATGCCGCCGCCCTGGTGCTGCGTCGCACCGTCTCGCCGCTCAAGATCAACCTGCTCTACGTGCCCAAAGGCCCGGCGCTGGATTACGCCAACGCCGCCACGGTCGATCGGGTGTTAGGCGATTTGATTGATCTGGCCCGGCGCGAACGCGCGATCTTCATCAAAATCGATCCAGACCTGCCCGCGCCCGATCAGCTGATCCTGCGCGATCGGGGTTGGCAGTTCTCCGCCGAGCAGATACAATTCAAAAACACAATGCTGCTCGATCTGACGTTAGCCGAAGATCAGTTGCTGGCGGCGATGAAGCCCAAAACCCGCTACAACGTGCGCTTGGCCGAAAAGAAGGGCGTCACCATCCGATCGGGCACGCTGGCCGATCTGGATTTGCTGTACGCCATGTACGCCGAAACCGCCCAGCGCGACGGCTTCATCATCCGCCCGCTCGACTATTACCGGGACGCGTGGGGCAGTTTCATCCAATCGGGTCTGGCACAACCGCTGTTGGCCGAAGTGGACGGCGACGTGGTGGCAGGCCTCATTCTCTTTCGCTTTGCCGATCGCGCCTGGTATATGTACGGCATGTCGCGCAACGTGCAACGTGAGAAGATGCCCAATTATCTGTTGCAATGGGCGGCCATGCGCTGGGCCAAGGCGCGCGGCTGTACCACCTACGATCTGTGGGGCGCGCCCGACGAACTGGTTGAAACCGACTCGATGTGGGGCGTGTACAAGTTCAAAGAAGGGCTGGGCGCGGCCTTTGCGCCGCATGTCGGCGCTTACGATTATGTGATTTCGCCGCTGGGCTACTGGCTGTATTCCGTAGCGATGCCGTGCGTGTTAAACTGGATGCGCACCCAGCACCGCACCGCGCAAAAACCAACCTGATCTGGCCGTGAAAGAATTGAGCCTCTATATGTATTAACTTAGAGGTTACATCTTTCATGCTCAGGTCGGGCCATGGCGCAGCGTGCTCGTTTATCCAAGACCATTATGCAAGACGAAGTTTTTCAAAACGCGTTCGAACACGCCGCGATCGGCATGATTCTGTCCGACATCCATGGCCGCTGCCTGCGGGCCAATCACGCCTTCTGCGAGATGGTCGGCTACACCGAAGCCCAGCTGCAACAATGGGAATTTGGCAATCTGACGCATCCCGACGATTTGGCCCAGAATCTAGTGCTGGGCCGGCGTCTGCTGACGGGTGAACTGCCGTCCATCAAGTTCGAAAAACGCTACCGCCACAAACTGGGCCACTACGTCTGGGGGCTGCTCAGCGCCTCGATGATGCGCGACCCCGCGGGCGAGCCGCTGTTTATCATCTCGCAAGTGCAAGACATCTCCGAGCAGAAGAAGGCCGAGGAGGCCCTGCACCGCAGCGAAGCCAGCCAGCGCGCCCTGCTGGGCGCCCTGCCCGACGCGATGTTTCAACTCAGCGCCGAAGGCATCATCTTGCGCATCCACCCGCCGCGCGGGCAACAACTATTCTTGCCGGAAAATCAGCTTCTAGGCCAGCACTTCCATGCCTTAGCTCCGCCCGATGTCCGCGTGCAGCTCGATCAAGCGTTGATCGATGCGCGCGCGACGGGCGTGCCCGTCGTGCTGGAACTGCCCTTTCGCGTGCGGGAACAGACCGAGTATTATGAGGTGCGCGTCAGCGCCATCGAAGATGATGGTCTGCTGCTGATCGTGCGCAAGATTAGCGACCGCGTCCGGGCCGAGCAAGCCGAACGTGAGCAACGCCTGCTGGCCGAGGCGCTGCACGATACGGCCGCCACCTTGAGCGGGATGCTGAATGCGGATGAATTGCTCGATCAGCTGCTGGTCAATGCGCAGCGGGTTGTCCCGCACGATCTGGCAACGCTGATGCTGATCGATCAGACCCGGACGGCGCGGTTGGTGCGCAGCTATGGTCAGGCCGCCGATACCCTCAGCACCCAGCTGTCCGCCGTGCGCTTCCCGTTATCCACCACCGCCAACTTACGCCGGATGACCGACACCGGACAGCCCGTGATCATCGCCGACGTCTATGAATCGCCTGGCTGGGTGGTACTGCCCGGCATGGATTGGACGCGGGCTTATCTGGGCGCGCCCATTGTGATTAAAGGCGAGACGATTGGGTTTATCGGGTTGTACACCCGGGCGGCGAACTCCTTTACACAGGATCACGCCGAACGGCTGGAGGCTTTTACCCGGCAAGCGGCCATGGCGCTGGAAAATGCCCGGCTCTTTGAGGCCGAGCGGGAACAATCGGATTTGGCCGAGGCCCTGCGCGATACGGCCAGCGCCTTGAATCGCACGCTCGACATCGACGAGGTGCTCGATCGGATCTTGTCCAATACCGCCCGCGTGGTCACGTATGACGCGATCAATATCATGCTGTTGGACGACGCGCGGCAAACCGTTAGCGTCGTTCGCCAACTGGGCTATGCCCATCGCGGGCAAGAGAACTGGATCAAACAACTGCGGCTGCCAGTCGCTACCACCCCCAATTTGCAGCAGATGATGACCACAGGCCAGCCGCATCTGGTTGGCGATACCCACACCCAGGCGGGCTGGGTAGAGTTCGCGGAAACTCGCTGGCTGCGGGCTTACGTGGGCGTGCCGTTTCAGAACGATGGGCAAGTCGTGGGCTTTCTCAATCTCGATAGTGCCACGCCGCATTTCTTCACGCCCGATCATGTGGGGCGTCTGCGCGCTTTTGCCGATCAGATCGCCACTGCCGTGCGCAATGCCCGCCTGTATGCGGCCTCGCGGCGCAACGTGCAACGCCTGACCGCGCTGTATGAAGCCAGCCTGGATTTGGCCCAGGCCAACTCACCGGCTCGGTTGTATCAACAACTGCTGCGCGCGGTCGTTGGGCTGCTGGAAGCCAAAGCCAGCGCGCTAACCCTGTTCGACGGCGAGCAACACCTCATCATCACCGCCGTCGAGAATCTTTCGCAAAACCTAGTCAGCGAACGGCTACCCGTGGGTCGCGGTCTAAACGGCCAGGCCGCGCTGTCACGCCAGATTCAGCAAGTGGCTGACTACACTCGTTTTGAGAATCGCTTGCCGGTGATGGCTGATCTGCGGCAAGTGGCCGTAGTGGCCGTGCCGTTGCTCTGGCAAGATCGGTTGGTGGGCACGATCTGGATTAGCGATCAGCGTCCGCGCGTCTTCGACGAAGACGACCTGCACATGTTGACGCTGTTCGCCACACTGGCTGCGGCGGCCATCGAGCAAGGCCGCGCCTTGAATGAGGCGCAAGTCCGCGAGACGGAAGCCCGGCTGTTGAGCGCCCGCTTGACCAGTGCGCAAGAAGACGAGCGCAGCCGCATTGCCGCCTTCCTGCACGACGCGGTGGGCGGGCAATTGGTGATGCTGCAAAAGAACACCGAGCAGCTGCAAGTCAGTTTTGCCTCGTCCGAAGCGACGCTGCATCTGCTCAGCAACAACCTGAACTTGCTGCAACAAGCGCATCAACAAGTGCGCAGTCTGGCCACCGATCTGGATTCCAAGGTGCTGACGGATCTGGGCCTGGTGCCCGCCATCCGGCAGCATGTCGAGCGGCTCTGCACGTCGGCGAGCCTGCCGATTCAACTGCACATTACCGGCCATGTCCGGCGCTTGTCCGCCGAGATCGAGCGCGTGGTCTTTCGTAGTTTGCAGGAAGCGCTGGCGAACGTTTTGCGCCACGCGCAGGCCACCGACATCAGCGCCCAGCTGCATATGGGCGGCCGGACGCTGCGCTTGACAGTGCAAGACAACGGGCAGGGCTTTGATGCGGCCGCGCAAACACCGGGGACCGAGTTGGGCTTGCCGCAAATCAGACGCCAGGTGGAAGCGTTGCGCGGCGAATTTTTCCTGGAAACAACGCCGGGCTTTGGCACACTGATGGCCATGCAAATTCCCATCAGCACGGGCGCGGCCGATCATGCGCGGGCGGGTGTGCTCATCGTGGACGATCACGAACTGTTGCGGCAAGGCCTGCGCCAACTGATCGCGGAGACAGATGATTTTGTGTGCGTGGGCGAGGCCGTGGACACCACCGATGCGCTGCGTCAATTCGAACTGACCCGGCCCAACCTGGTGGTGATGGATGTCAAGCTGCCCGGCGGCAGCGGCATCGAAGCGACCCGCCAGATTTTGCGACGCTATCCAGACAGCCGCATCATTATCTACACCTATCACGCTGATGAGACTTACCTGGAACAGGCCATGCACGCCGGCGCCAAAGGCTATCTGCTCAAATCCGATCACGGTCGATTGATCCTGACGGCCCTGCGCGCGGTGTTGGCCAACGAGGTGTTCATCGCGCCGTCGCTGACGGACACCTGGGCCAAGTTGCAGCTGCGCCCCACGTCGGTCGAGCCGGTCAACCTGCTGAGTCCCCGTGAACGCGAGGTGCTGCAGGCCGTGGCGCTGGGCAAAGCCAACCTGGACATCGCCGCAGAATTAGGCATCAGCGCCCGCACCGTCGAAGTCCACCGGCGCAATATTTTGGACAAGCTGGGCTATCGGAATGTGGCCCAATTGGTCAAGTTCGCCATGGACCACAATTTGATTTGACGATCTCGTTTGCGCCGGACGACCACCTTCGCCAGACGCGCTTGCAGATCGCGTCGGCGCTGCACCCGCACACGCTGTTGTTCCCGTTGCAACCGCCCCATTACCACCGCCATCGTAAATCTTATTGCGCCTGAGTTAGCCGCAGGTAAGAATTGCAAACCACTTCTAACCCAAATGCAACATACCGGCGGTCAAGTATTATTTTTATACCTAAACCGCCGTGGCAATATGACAAACGTCATAGCATTGTAGTGACAGATTTTGCCCCGTTTCCCACACCTCGCAAACCACCAGGCAGTAGCATGACAACTGTTGACAGAGTCGTCCAGGACTGTTTGACGGCCAGACCAAACACCCGCTAATCACAACGCTCATCGTTTTAGGTTCAACCGCGCCTAATGGAGTTCGATTCTTTAATCGGACAGGGAGGTAAGCCTATCGAGAAAACAGAGCGCTTGCTCGCAGCTCCTCTTTCATTTTTCGCAGGCGATTAATCCTATTATGCGTTGGTTGCGAGGTTGCGCTGTTCCATTTCCACGCGTCCAGGCCAAGGGTCGAGCGGTCACATTAGCCACCATAAGTAAAACCCAACCCTCACGGAGGACAATCATGAAGCACGTTTCCAAATGGTTCGACATTGTTGTGATCGTCGCGTTGCTCGTCACAGTGATGAGCCCCGTCGGAGTAGCTCACGCGACAACAGTCACGGTGCAATCGACCGGTGCGACGGGCACCGTCCCGTCGGCAACTGACAATGACTTCACCCGTATCGACAACGCCATTCACGCGGCCGTTAACGGTTCCGTCATCAAGCTGGCAGGCACCTTCAATTTTGGTGAGACGAATGCTGCGGCCAGCTGGGCTTTAGGACACGATGCCTTGACAGGCACCGGCCATACTGGCGATGACTATACGGTCGATGTGCCAGCCGGCCTCAACAACGTCACTTTGACCGCCGATTCCTTGGGGGCTGCCACGATTCAAGGCCCGGGCGATCTACCAAGTGTCAACCTGGAGACCTTCTTGCAGTTCAACGGCGGTCCCAATCAGAACTGGACGATCTCCAATCTGCGCATCGTTGACTTTGACTTGAGCATGGGCTTCTACAACGGCGCTGGCGGCGTGACGG
>JAGOBP010000206.1 GCA_017999195.1 Thermoflexales bacterium | reverse complement strand
GTCCAGCACCAGCAAACAGGGCGTGGTGTTGACGTAGTCCAGCAGCGCCCGCCGCGCATTACCGCCGTCCGCCACGCCCAGACTGCGGGCCAGATCGATCAGCGCGGCGTCCAGGCTAAAGCCAAATTCACTGGCGCGCACATAGGCCACGCCGCCCGGAAAACGCCACGCGTGGCGGTCGGCCGCTTCAAAGGCCAGCGCGCTCTTGCCGATGCCGCCGATGCCCGTCAGCGCCGCGCCACGCACGTGCTCGTTGGCGAAGATGTCGGCCAGTTTCAGCAGTTCGACGCGGCGGCCAAAGAACCGCGCCGTCTCGTCGGGCAGCGCCGCGTTCTCGATAATCTGCGACGGCTGCACGGGGTCCTGCCGGCGGAAGGTCAGCGCCGCATCGCCCAGCAAGACGGCATTGCCGCGCTCGGCGTCGAAGCGTCCGGTGGTGGTCTGCACCGCTTCGTCGAAGGCCGCGCGCAAGGCTCGACCGGCGGCCAATTCGCGATAGAGGACGTGCGAGAACACGACCGCGGCCTGATCGATCAACGGCCAACGGTGCGCCACCACCGATCGAACCCCGGCGTCTACCAAAGCCTGCGCGATGGATTGCGCCTGACCTGCGGCCGAATAACAGGCATTGACGACCACCAACTCGATCCGTCCGTCGCCGACCGCGCGGGCGATTTCGGCGGCGGGGACCACGCGCGTCAGGCCGCGCTCGTCTTCCAGCGCCAGCGCACCCGGTGCGCCGTGGCAGATGAAATGCACGATGTTGAAGGCCCCGGCGCGATTGGGCGACAGCGTGGCGCGCAGCGCTTCGGCGGTGGGTGGGCGCAAGCGTGCCAGCAGCAACGGCGCGACTTTGGCCGCATCACGCAATTTGGCCCACTCCGCGCGGCCAGACAGATGCCCGGGCGCGGCAGCGTCATCCGTCAGGCCCGCCACGGGCGAGGCGATCACGGCCAGCACGCGCAGGGGCTGCGGTGAGGCAGCGCGCATGACCTCGCGGCTCAGGCCCTCCGCGCCGCCATAGTAGTTGTTGGTGATCTGCACAAGCTTATCGCGGCCGGTGACATCGCCGCCGATGTGGGTGCCGGAGACTGAGTTGCCCATGAGTGCGCGTCCTGTCACGAAGATGCTCGCATTATACTTGAGGGGTGTTGGATAGTGCAATAGTGGCGTAGTGAGATAGTGCGATAGACGCCGGGTGGCGCGGTCGATCCGCACGTGGGCGTGCTGACTCCTCAAACGACCCGACTAACTCACTAACTCACACTCCAACTAAAGTCCCTTGCCCCCGGCCCTTGATCACAGTACACTACTCACGCACCACGCAACACGCTACAGCGCAATCAAAACTCAGGAGAAACCTACCATGTCCCGCAAATTCATCGTCTTCAGTACGCTCGTTATCGCCACGCTGATCCTAGCGGCGTGTGGCGCCAACATCAACATCAATCTGTTTACAGAGGAAGAAGTCGTCACCCAATCGTTCACCACCGATGGCACACCGCGCATCATCGTGGAGATGTCCAACGGCGGCATCGACGTGATCACCGGCAGCAATCCCAGCGTCAACGCCAAAGTGACCAAGCGCGGCGGCGGCAACAGCCAGGCCGAAGCGCAGGACGACTTGAAGAACGTCGAAGTGATCATGACGCAGGACGGCGGCACCATCCGCATCACCGCGCGCCGCACCGACAAGCGCGTGGACCTGGGCAATAGCGGCGCATCGGCGCAGTTGACCGTGCCCAATGGCACCGTGTTGGAACTGCGCGCCAGCAACGGCGGCATCATCGCCTCCGGCCCGGTCGGCGACGTGATCGCCAAAACGTCCAACGGCAAGATCGAACTCAAAGGCACCGTCGGCCAACTCGACTTGCAGACCAGCAACGGCCAGATCACCGTCAGCGGCGGGCGCGGCCTGCTAAAACTGGAGACGAGCAACGGCGGCATCGATGTCACCGCCGACAATGTCGCCGTCAATGCACGCACCTCCAACGGGCAAATTCGCTTCACGGGGTCATTGGCCAGCGGCACGCATGAACTGCGCACCAGCAACTCGGGCATCGTCATCACCCTGCCCACAGGCGCGGCCTTCAACGTGGATGCCGACACGAGCAACGGCAAGATCAGCAGCGACTTTGCGGTGTCCGGCAATGATGTCAGCGACACGCGCTTGCGCGGCACGGTGGGCGGCGAGTCCGGCACGACGATCGGCTTGCATGCCAGCAACGGCAACATCGAACTTCGACGCAGCCGATAAGGTTTCGCATCACCATCGGGCGCTGGCCAATTGGCCAGCGCCCGATTTTTTACCGTTCAGAAAAGACTCAAATCAAACCGATTTCAAACTAAAGAGGTGATCATTCACGTCCGAAATTAAGTAGTTTCCCCAATAGACAAAAATTGTGTTTGGATGCAAACTTAAACCCAACTTTCCGAGCATTAGGGGCCACATGCCTATCGGGTTCAGGCTGGGTTGGGTGATCGGTGTGATCGCCTTATTCGTGACAGGGTGCAGCGTGATTGCGCCCAATCGGGGGAATGCCGATTCGCCCAACGAAACCCAAGGCCCCACGGTCGAGATTCGCGGACGTTCCCCCACCCAGGATGGGTTTGTCCCCAAGTCCATCAACGTGCGTGTGGCCTTAGGCAATGTGTTTGTGACCGTGGTCGAAAAAACAGAAGACGTCAATCACGTGCTGATCGTGGCCCGGAACGTGCTATTGACCGACAATCCGACCGAAAAAAACTTTATTTTAGACACGGTGCGATTTGGGGAGAAGCAAGATGGGGATATGGTCGAGTTTGTAGAAATCTTGCCCGGAACCGGTGCGCCGGAACTGGAAACGCACCTGTACGTCCAGAAGGAGGTGCCGATCAAAATCGTCGCCGAGCGCGGCAATATCCAGATTAGCGGGAATACCGGCGAGGTCACGGCGCAGGCCAGCGGCTCAATTTCGGCGTGGGGCACGACGAATAACCTGACCCTGACCGCCAAAAGCGGCATCACCGTGGACAGCGCGCACAAGCAATTGACGCTGCGCACCGAGAACGGGCCGATTCAGGTGACAGCCGAAGACGTGAATATCAACGCCAGCACGGGCGCGGGGGACATTTTCTTTGCCGGCAAATTACTGTCCGGCACCAGTTCCTTCACCACCAGCAGCGGCAGTAATATCACCGTCATGATGCCGCGCTTCGACGTTTACGAGATCGAGGCCAACACCACGGTTAATACGATCGATGTGCAGTTCCCGTCTTTTGTCGACAACCGGAGCACGCCGGTCTGCGGCACCTTCGATGCGGGTGTGCCGTATGTCATTCGCGCCGACGACCGTGACCATCGGGAGCGCGGCCAAGTCACCATCAACAAGGGCGACACCCGCTCAGTCGGGGCAGCCAGTTTGAACGGCATTGTCACGCAGCGCAGTTTTGCCTTTCACTCCACCGCCCGCAACCTGTTGCTAGAGATTCCCCAGGTCAGCGAATTCTTCATGGCAACGTTATTGTTGGACGGTTTAAGTCCCACACCCACTATGCTATCGTTAACCCTGCCCGCCCCGCAATCACCGATTCAATCGGCCACGATTCCGCCGGAGATATTGAGCGGTTTTCAGGGCACGCCCAGCGCGGCCGTCGAGATCCCCATCGACCAGGTTCCGACTGGTTCGCCGCCAGCCGCGCAGGCTACACCCGCCGCGTTGATAACTGGTGATGTCCGAATGTATCCAGCGCGTTGCCCGATTCCGCCGGCAGATCGCGGGCCTGCGCGCGTGAAAGTCATCGCCGTTTCCAACGGCGGACATATTCGCATCTATCAAAATTTCCCGTAACAAAATCGGGGCTGATGAGAATCTCACCAGCCCCGATTGGTTTACGTGTCCCCGGCGTCTTACAGCGCTTCGCCCAGCAATACCCCGATCAAGCCCACGACCACGGCCAGATGCAGCAAGAGATCAGTCGATTCCACAAAGCCTAACTGCGTCTCTGGTATCACGCGCAAGATGTAATTCAGCACGACCAGCCCCACAGCCAGCAAGATCGGCAGGCCGCGATGTCCGGCGATATAGTCGGAAACCCGATCCAGCCACTTGGAAAACGCGCGATCGATTTTCTCCATTATGCCTTGACTCCTGCGCTGCCTTTCACGACAAAGGGCCGGAACAGCGCCAGATACCGCGCGGGCACGCGGCCTGTAATGGTGATGTTGCTTTCGCCGTACGTTTCTTCATCCACGCGGCCGTTATCATGAAACACCGCCACCAGATCAGAGCGCCGATAGGGCAAGCGGATGGTGATCGGCATCAGGCTTTCGTACAACTCGTGCTCGATCAGTTTCAATAACCGATCGAGATTGATCTGCTTCAAGGCCGAGATCGGCACACTGTGCGGGAATTGCTCACTCAACACCGCCTCGCGCTGATCGTCATCCAGCCGATCGATCTTGTTGAGTGCGACCACAATCGGGATGTCGGTGATGTCCAATTCGGCCAGTGTGCGCTCGACCGATTTGGCTTGCTCGATTGCGTTGGGGTGCGTGATGTCCACCACGTGCAGCAACAGATCGGCTTCTTCGATCTCTTCGAGTGTGGCGCGAAAGGCTGCCACTAAGCCCGTGGGCAACTTCTGAATAAAACCCACCGTGTCTGTAAACAAGGCCGCTTTGCCGCCGGGCAGGCGCGCCCGGCGCGTGGTCGGATCGAGCGTGGCAAACAACTTGTCTTCGGCTAAAACGGGCGCGGTTTGCTTCGCGCCGGCGGTATCGACCAGCGCATTCAGCAGCGACGATTTGCCCGCATTGGTGTAACCCACAATCGACACGACCGGCACTTGCGCGCGTTTGCGCTGGGCGCGATATTGCTGGCGATGCTGCCGCACGCCTTCCAGTTCGGTCTTCAGGAACGTGAGGCGCGATCGGATCTGGCGGCGGTCCACTTCCAACTGCGTCTCGCCGGGGCCGCGCAAGCCCACGCCCGCCGTGCCCGATCGCCCTGCCCCGCCGCCCGCCTGTCGCACCAGGTGCGTCCACTGCCGCGTCAGCCGCGGCAAACGATATTCGTATTGCGCCAGTTCGACTTGCAGTGCGCCTTCGCGCGTGCGCGCATGTTGGGCGAAGATGTCCAGAATCAGCGCCGTCCGATCGAGCACGCGCACATCGTCGCCCAGTTCTTTCTCCAGATTGCGTTGATGCCGCGGCGAGAGTTCATCGTCAAACAGCACCACATCAAAATCAAGTTCGGCCTGCCACGTCTTCAGTTCTTCAACCTTGCCGGTACCGATAAACGTGGACGCCTCGATGTGATCCAGTTTCTGGGTCAGTTCGCCCACCACATCCAGGCCGGCCGTATCCGCCAGCGCCCGCAGTTCATCCAGCGAGTCCTCCAGGGGGAGCAGATTATTGGCGCCACGCACCTCGACGCCCACCATAAAAGCGCGCAGGCGCGGCGCGGCCGTTGACAATGCTTCACGATTCTTGGTAATAATGAACCACCTTTATCTCAGGGCAAGCCTATGACCTGCATTAAAGCAGGATGCTCAATGGTAAAGTCGAAGCGGCACAGTTGCTTCGCATTCGCCGCTGGCGACAATTTCCAGATCAGTTCGTTCAGTTCCGTTTGCTCGATCGGTTTGGGATCAGCCGCTTCCAGTTTCACTTTGATCTGCTCGTGACGGCTGACCGGTAACTGATCGCGCACTTCCAGATCGATGGCGCGATCGCGCAGATTACGCACTTCAATTTCATACGCCACGCGAATGCGGCGGCGATCACCGATGATCTTCTTATCGACCTCGCGCGCCTTCAGTTCGCGCGTCACCACCACGCGCTCATCCACGCCCAGCGTCAGATCGAATTCTTCGTTGGGCGCGACGCGATCAAGCGTGAGCGTGCCGACGAAGTCGCCGTCGACAAAGAGATTGGCTTGGCCTGGCAAGAGCAGATACTCGCTCCGATTGGTGAGCGTCGCCCGCCGGTACACGGCTTCGGCTAGCTTGGGCACGCTCAGATAGTCCAACTTGGGCGGCAGGCTAATCGCGGCGATGTTGACCTTGTGCGGCGAATTGTCGCTGGGCACCGACACGACCTGCGCCAACTTAAACGTCACCGTCGCGCCACGGCTTTCGACCATGGCTTCGGGCACATCCAACGCCTGAAACGACTGCGGCTCGGCATCAGGGATAGCACCAGCCATCATGTCGGCCCGCACCGCCGGAGCAGGCGCGGGTGCGCCTGCGGCAAACATCGCCTTGCCTCTGGCTAATTGCATCATCGGCGGGGGCGGCACTTCTTGAACGTACCACGGCGTCAATTCCGGCTTAACAGTCACTAACGCGGGCCGCGCCGTCGAGAGCGTCAGCGCCACATTCAGCCAGTCCTCGCCCGTCGATTGCGTAACCTGACCCAGATAGCCCACCTGCACCATCGGCTCGGCCGTTTCCTCAAAGCGCAGATCGTACAGCGCCGCCCAACGCGCCAGCGCGACCATGTAGGTCAACTGGATGTTGAGTTCGCCGGGCTGCGTCACTTCGACCTCGATGAAGGCCGAGTACCGTTCGCGCGGCTGCGCGGAGCGTTTGCTTTGCAGGTCGTTGTTGAGTTTGGTCAGTTGGCGTTGCAGCGTTTGCCGTTGTATCGCCAGATCACGCAGCGTTGATTGCGCCTGCGACAATTGCTGTTGCACAAAATCAATCAGCACCGCCCCCCGATCGATCTCTGCCCGCCCAAAGGCCAGCCCGCGCGCCAATTGCTCGGTAGCCTTATCGGACAGGCCGCGCGCGAAGCCCGCGCGCACGGTGGCGGCCTCGGCTTGATCGGCCAGCGCTTTGTCCTGCGTGGTCAAGGCTTCGATCTGAAGTTCAAGCGCTTGAACTTCGGCCACGGGCGTTTCCGAAAAAAACATATGGCGCACTTCCACGCCCAGCAGCGCGGCGCGAGCCGTGCCGCCGCCAGCCGCGCGCACCGAATCCGGTTGCAGCACCAGCGGCAGATTGGCCACCTCGATCGAATGGACGCCCGTCTCCAGCGCCAGCGAGCCGCGCCGGATCACGCGGGCGCGATCGGCAAACACAACGACTTCGGCGATGACCGTATCCAGCGATGTCATGGTTGGGGTTATTCGGCGGCGTACAGCAGGTCCATATCGTCGCGGCCCTTCAGCGCGCCGCGCAGCGCCTCGATCAACGACGGATCAATGCCCTGCTCCGCCATCAATTCGCAATCTTCCAAGGTAAGATAGTATTCGCGATCTTCGCTGT
>JAGOBP010000205.1 GCA_017999195.1 Thermoflexales bacterium | reverse complement strand
TAGGGAGCGATACGCTCGGCACCGGCAGTCAGGCGAATCCGTGGCGGACGATCACACACGCCATCGGGCATGTCTCTAGCGGCGATACGATCCGGTTGGCCGCTGGCAACTACACGACGGGCAGTGGCGAGCAATTTCCGCTGCGATTGCCAGTCGATGTTAATTTGATCGGTGCCGGTGCTGACGTGACCCTCATCAGCGGGCAAAGTACCGCGACTGTAGTGTATGTGGCTGGTGCCACACACAGCCTTATTCAGGACGTGCAGCTGACCCACGGCGCCACCGGCTTATATGTTTACAGTTTAGTTGGGTCGCCCAGTGCGCCAGAGGTGACGCGCGTCCGCATCCAAGCCAATCGCGTGGGTGTTGTCCTGAAAAATTTCGGCGTGGCCCAATCTGATACTCAGACATCGCCGCGCCTGAGCGAAACCGACATCGCCTTCAACTCAAGTGATGGCCTGCAAGTCTTGGTCAATGAATACAACGGGAGTGGATCACAGGCTCCGCTCATCGTCAGCAGCACCCTGCGCTACAATGGCGGCTACGGCTTGTATGTGCAAGTGATGGGGGCCGGCGGCTCCGCCGAACTACACCTGACCGCAACCGACCTGACCTACAATGGGCAAGACGGTCTTCATGCCACAACGGCGGGCGGAGGTTGGATCCAACTCATCCTCGATCGTGGGCGTTTGACTTATAATCAGGCGGCCGGCGCGGCCTGGCTGGGTGACGGCCGGATAACCGGGCAGATTAGTAACAGCCTGTTCGCCCACAATCGCGGCGGTGTTTATCTGGGCACAGCCCAGGTCTCCTCGCCAGATGCGCTATCCATCGTCAACAGCACTTTCTCCAACAATCGCGACTACGGTCTTTATCTGAAGAATAACGGTCCGACTGCGGTTGTGAGTGTGAGCAATACCATTCTATGGAATCCCGGGGCCGACGACTTGCAAGGCTGGCCGTCTGATGTGTGGACCGCCGGGCAGATTAGCTATTCAGTGATTGAAGATGGCGACCTGGCCGGACAGACTGGCAACTTGGCGCTCGATCCGTTGTTGGTTGACGATTACCACCTTGATCCCTGCTCGCCCGCGATTGGTGCGGGTGATGCGGGCCATGCGCTACCGATCGATCTTGATGGTGATTCACGTCCGATCGGCAGCGGGCCAGACATTGGCGCTGATGAAGTCACTGGTGCGTGCTGGTTGCAGTCGACCTTGACCGTCTCCAGCCAACAGGTGAAGCCGCAGACGCCCTACACGTATACCGTCCAATTAACCAACACTCACCCTGCCAATGAACTGCCCGTGGTGTTTACGGCCACCTTGCCCACTGCATTGAAGTATTACAGCGGCACGTTGCAATTTTCTAGCGGTCTGGCCAGTTATGCCGCCGGGCAAATCGGTTGGTCTGGCACACTCACCGTCGGTCAGAGTGTGACGATCAGTTTTCAAACTGGCGCACAGGCCGGTGACCGGTGGTTCAGCCTGATGGGACGGGCCACCGCCGAAGAGTATGGTACTTTCTTGAGCGCCTCGCCCAAAACATGGGTCGAGCGCTACGTTACGTGCTTGCCGACCGTGTTAAACGATTTCTGTGGCGACTTCTTTGACGATTTTAACGGCAATCCCATCAGGAATTGGCCGGTAGGCGAGGACGCCTATGTGCGAGCGCAGTACGTGAACGGCGAGTACCAGCTGCTCAGCAAAGTGGGCGGCTATCTGTATGGTTTTGCTTCGCCGGCCTGCGCACAGGAACTGTATCGCGTCGAAGTCGATGCGCGCTGGGCCGATGCGGCGGTCAGCGGTGATGGCTACGCCTTGCTGTTCGACATCGCGCCGGACTTCAGCCGTTATGGCGTCTTCTATGTCAGCGCCGACTACGGTGACTTTGCGCTGAACTATCGGGATGCGGCGGGCGTGCATCAGATTGTGCCGTTCACCTCGTCAGCGGCGATCAAGCAGGGTGCAGCCAGCAATCACCTGACCGTCATTCGCCGCGTCGATTCGGTCACGTTGCGCGTCAACGGCGTAACGCTGGGGACGTGGTGGTATCCGTCTGTCACTGGTTTCACACGCACCGGGGTAGCGATGCAGCCGTATAGCACCCGGCCGCAAGCCGACGCCCGCTTCGATAATTTTGCCGTCTATCGAATGAGTCCAAGCGTGGCCCCAGCGAGCGTGAAACCGGCGTCAGTCGCCCCGATCTTGTCCACTTCGCCAGGCATGCGCGGCTTTGCCGCCGAGGTCTGGCGACAACGGGCGTGGTCGGGTCGATCACCGCTCGGGCGCAGTGAACACTAAAGGAGATTCAGCATGTACAAACGCTTATGGATCGGTTTGATCATCGCCGTGATCGTGATCGGCTCGGCCAGTCAATTGTCGTCAGCGCAAGATACGCCGCCGCGCCCGATGCGCGACCGGGACACGGGCCAACTGCCGATCGGTCATGCGCCTGAAGCGGCCGCCGCGCACCCGGCGCAGACGCCATCGGTTCCGGCCGCGCCGTTGTCAGTCACGGGCATGGCCGCCTGGAGCAAGTTGACGTATCAGTCCTACATTGGGAGTTGGGACATCTTCGCGGCCAATGGCGATGGGACCAATGCCCTGCGGCTGACCAGCGCCGGTGAAGCCGACGTCACCCCGCGTTTCAATCGGGGCGCGACCCGCATTGCGTATGCCTCACGCGAGCCGGGCAACTATGAGATTTACACGTTCAACCCCAACGGCTCCGGTCGAGTGCGCGTGACCAATCATGCGGCGAATGACTACAATCCGGCTTGGTCGCCCGACGGTTCCAAGATCGTGTTCAACAGTTATCGGGACGGTCAGTCTGAAATCTATGTTATGGCTGCCAACGGCGCGAATCCGCTGCGCTTGACCTATGATGTCGGCTATGATGGTCAGCCGGCGTGGTCGCCGGATGGCACCCAAATCGCGTTCCTCTCAGACCGATCGGGCAGCGGCCAGATCTGGGTCATGGGGGCTGACGGGCACGGGCCAAGTCAATTGACCGCGTTGAACTATGCTGAAAGCCCAACCTGGTCGCCGGATGGCCGCCACCTTGCGTTTGATGCCGATTCGGATGGCGATGGCTGGCAAGAACTGTTGGTGATGGATGCGAACGGCTCGAACCTGCGCCTGCTCGGCGATACGGGCACGACGGCCGATATGTGGGCGCGCAGTTGGTCGCCCGATGGCCGCGCTGTCGCGTTCACGGCGATCTACTATGTTTACTATTACGGCAACTGGTATTGGACGGCCGCCTATTCGGTGGCCGCCGATACGGTGGCGGGTGGGGCGTATTCACTGGGCGGTTCGGATACCGATTGGTATCCCGACTGGCAAACGACCGATGTCTTGCTGCCGACATCGAGCCTGACGGCGTTGCCCGCGACCTCGGCCAGTCCGTTCATGGTGCAGTGGTCAGGCGCGGATGCCGGACCGGCGGGGATACTGGGCTATGACGTGCAGGTCAAAGATGGTGCGGGCGCGTGGACGATGTGGTTGACGCGCACGGTGCAGACCTCGGGCAGTTATCCGGGCCTTGGGGGACATACGTATTCCTTCCGCGTGCGGGCGGTGGATAATTCCAGTAATCTTCAGGCCTGGCCGGTCAATGCCCAGGCCAGCACGACGGTGGAAGCACTGCCGCCAGTGAGCACCATCAATTCTTTACCGGCCTATCAGCGCGGTGAATTGCCCGTTAGTTGGGGCGGCAGTGATCCGGGCGGGAGCGGCATTCAGACCTACGATGTGCAGTATCGCGACGGCATTACGGGCACGTGGATGAACTGGCAGAGTAACACGGCGCTCACAACCGCGGCGTTCACCGGGGATGCGGGGCACACCTATTACTTTCGTGCGCGCGCCATCGATCGGGCGCAGAATCTAGAGAGTTGGCCGGTAGGCGATAATCGATATAGTACGAAATATACTTGGCTGCTATCCGGACAGGCTACCGATAGCCGGGACGTGTCTGTTTTGGGCGTAAGCGTGTCGACTACGCCGTCGTCATTGATGACACAGGCCAGTCAAGCCGATGCTGTCTATCGGGCCTATGGCGCGACCGACTCGCGCATCTATTCGCTCACCTGGGACAATCCGGCTTACGGTTCGTTGCCCGCAACCCGCTTCTTATTCAATTCTCTTCAGGACGCACAGCGGGATGTCGTCATGCCGCCGGCCGATAATGCGGTGAACGACGCTGGCTTTGAACGCGGCCTATTCGATAGCGCAGGGTGGTCGGCGACGGGGACGCTCACGCCAGTCGTCGTTGCCGACCTGCAATATACGGGTCGATATGCTGTCCGACTTGGTAACCCACCGCTTCAATTCGCGCCTCCGCTCACCTTGTCCAGTCAGTCCGGCATATCTGCGCAATCGCCACAGATTACCGTCGACGACGATAACCGCCTGCATGTGGTGTGGCAGGCCGGGAACGATCTGTACTATCGGTGGCATGATGGAAAAGGTTCATGGTCAGCACCGGAAAACCTCAGTTCGGCAGACGTACCGGGCACAGCGCGGATCGTCATTGATCGTGCAGGTACCCTGCATGCTATGTGGAGCGACATCTGGAATGTCCGCTATAAACGACACGATCTGCAAAACGGGTGGAGCGATCAGCAAACTATTGCCGATCGCTCGTGGGCCGATCAGTCGCCACAGTTCAGCGTCGATGATCGCGGCCAGGTTCACGCGGTGTGGGAAGATGTAGACTCGACCTCCATTGAGATCTTCTACGCGTACCGAAACACGCAGGGAGTCTGGTCGATCCCACAGAGCCTCAGCCCAGGTTATTCGTGCCAACACGCCTCAACACCGCGGCTGGCGACTGACCACAATGAGCAAGTCCACCTGGTCTATGAGTGCGGCACGTTCAACCCCGGCACGACCGAAATCGTCTATCAACTGCGAAATTCCGATGGCCAGTGGTCAGAGCGGGTGAACATCTCGAATGAGCCTTATCACTCCTTGTCGCCTCTCCTCGCAGTTGATGAACAGGGCGTCGTTCATGCGACGTGGTTAGTAGTCTGGAATGGGTCGTCGAAGTGGAGTTATGCGCAACGTTCTGTTAGCGGTATCTGGACTGCGCCATTCGATCTGCCGGGCACGGCTACAGCCGCCAGGATGCAGTTGGTAGTGGACACCAACGGCCTGGTGCAGTTAGCCTGGGTCGATACGGCTGATGGCAATGTTTATGCTGCGGGTCAGCAGAGTAACGGCAGTTGGATCGATCCAATTGCCGTATCAGCGTCGGGCCAGGCCGGACAGCCACGCCTGGCACCCGGGCTGAACGCGGACGTTCATCTAGCCTGGTCCACCACGGTCACTCCAACTCAGGAAGTGTTCTATACACATCGCGACAGTACAGGTGACTGGCTGCTGGCGCGCAATCTTTCAAACAGTGCGCTGCCGTCGGTCGAGCCGGCCCTGACCGTTGATGGAAACGGAGACCCGCATCTGGCCTGGGTGGAAGGCAGTAATGCCGAAATCGTGTATGCTGGACCACCCGTCGTAGTTGCGACCAATGAATCTAGCATCTTTCAAGTCGTCACGATTCCTCTCACTTGTACGTCACCGACCTTGTCGTTGCTTTATCATCTTGATCGGACCACCCCGCTAACCGGCACCTGGTTGTCGACACAGATCGATGATGGCTCAAGTGCGGCGATGGTATTCTCGACGACGGCCTCCACACAGACATGGCAACATTATTGGTTTGACGTTAGCCAGTGGGCGGGTCAATCGCTCACGCTGACGCTTGCATTGCATCAGACCGCAGGCGATAGCGCGACTCGCGCCTACATCGATGATGTGACGCTCGGCTCTTGGCTCACACCTGATCCGCAAGCGCTTACGCCAGCACATATCACAACGCCAGCCACGCAAGTGATCACCATCACGGGCGACAACTTCTTCGCTACGCCGCAAGTGCGGTTGAATGATGTGCCGCTGCCCGATGTGACGTGGATCGACACGACGACATTGACGGCGACCGTGCCTGTGCTGCCCTTTGGCCGCTACGATCTGATCGTGACCAATCCGGGCGGGCAGGCCAGCGGCTTGCCGCGCGCGTTGCTCGTGGGTTACGAGGTGATGCTGCCCATTGTGCGGAAGTGATAGCGTGCTCTGCCCTTGCCAGCTGGCTTGCGAGGCGGCAGGAGTCGGCAAAAGATCGACTTAAGATGCGCGGCAAGTTCAGACTCGGTTTTGCCGATTTACACGGCTCGCGACTTGGGCTACACTGAAGGACATCCGCGGGGGAACATTGGCTCTTCCGCGGATGTTTGTTGTTTGCGCATGGGCTTGATCTGTAGGAGGCTGACGCATGAAGGCGCAACGCCTGTCCTATGTGTGGCTCGCGGTGCTGGTGGGCGTGACCGTGATCTGGCTGGCGGCGATGTTGTTTGGCCGTAGTCTGCAAAGCAGCCCCGCCCCCGTGGAAGCACCGCCCGTATCGATTGTGACCCGCGTGGCAGCGCCCACCGTTGCCCCGCAGAATAACCCGCCGCCCGTGGTGAGTGTGACCCCCACCGCGCTACCGACGATCGCTCCGGCCGCGATGATGCGCACGGTCAACATCGTCGTGGATGATTTCAAGCCTCAGCCCTATCAAGGCGAAGCCGTCTACTTCTTCAATCGACTGGACGGCGATCGCGGCGCGGTTAACAATAGCACATTGGCCTGGGGCAACGGCGAAGTCACCACCACCATTGCTTCTGGCAATGGCTGGGGTGGCGTGTGGTTGAGCCTGAATCATCTGCTTCGCGAAGGGCTGCCCCTCAACTTCGCGGCGATTTTGCCCTCTCAAATTTTGCCCGACTATCAAAGCCAGATCACGGGCTTAACGGTGCACCTCACGCGCGGCACGCCCCGCCTGGCCTTTCGCTTGGAGTTGAAATATCACGGCGATTTGCAGTGGAAACACGAGGTCGAACTGACGGGCGGCGATCAAACGATCGGGTTGGATTTGCCGCCCTTGGGGAATATCAACGAACTGCTGTGGGTGCTGGATCGCGCCTCAGCCGGTGATTACGCCGTGATCGATCGCGTATCGTTCACGGCCACCACATCGATCACTGATACAGCGACGGCGGCCTTTGTGTGGAGTTACGGGCAATTGCTGAACAATTGGAATCCGGCCACGGGTCTGGTGCGCGACAAGGCCAAAGATCCCATCAACGAGTTTGACGCGATTCAGGCGACTGGCAGTCTAGCCGCCGCGACGGCCAGCGCGGAGCAGTTGGG
>JAGOBP010000204.1 GCA_017999195.1 Thermoflexales bacterium | reverse complement strand
GGCCAGCCCAGGTCTGCGCCACTACCGGTCACCGGCCACTGCCCCCAGTGTTGGAACAGATAAACTTGCCAGCCCACCAGCACCAGCCCGGGAATCACAAACGTCTGCGGTGCAATTACTTTGCGCTGGCCCAGCACATAGGCCGCGCCCACACCGGCCACCGCCAACACCGACGTTTCCTTCGTCAGAACGGCCAGGGTAAAAAACAGCGCCGCCCACCACGCGCGCTGCCGCAGCACACACCCCATGCCCGCCAGCACCCAGGCAACTTCCACAATTTCCGTCGTGTCGCGCGCCAGCGTAAACAGAAAGCCCGGATAAAACGACAACCCCAGACCCCACAGCGCGTGTCGATTCAGCCGCTGCGCGAACGCGCCGCCCAGCCAACCGATGCCGCACAGCGCCAGAAAATTCACGACGACCAAGGCGGCCGGCAGCGCACCCGATTGTCCCAGCGCCAGCCCGCGCGCCAACAGCGGATACACAATGCGCTGCTGCCGCCAGGCCGGGCTATCCAGCGTAATGCCGAAGTCCGTTCGGCGTTCAGGGAACGGCTCAAGCGCCAGTCGATAATAGAACTGCCCATCGTAACCGTCCGAATCAGGGCGCACAGCCAAGCCCGACGGCGATTGCAGGGCGTCCACATACCGATCGCCCGCCGCCACAAAGACCGACGCATCGCCGTTGTGCAGGTTCAATCGCACAATGATGAACGCGAGATAAGCCGCAGCCGTGATCGCCAGCGTCAACCACGGCGAATTCGCGCGCACCCGCAACGAGTTGATCATGCCCACATCATCAGAGCCTCGCACAACTGATCGGTTTGATTCGGCAGCCCGACGCTGATCCGAATGCAATTGCTCAGGCCCGGCTTGTCGAAGTGGCGCACCAGCACGCCCTGGGCTTCCAGGGCTTGTTTTAAGGCCCTTGCGTCGCGATCAAGCACGCGGCACAAGATAAAGTTCGATTGCGTAGGATACGGCTTTAAGAAAGCAAACGCGTTGAGCCTGGCCCACAACCGATCGCGCTCGGCCACCAACCGATCGACATTCGTCTGCAAATAAGGCAGATCATTCAGCGACGCAATCGCCGCCACCGTCGCCGCCACGTTCACATTATACGGCTGTTTGATTTTCCACAACTGCGGCAGCAGCCAATCGGGAAACGCGCCATAACCCACGCGCAGGCCCGCCAGCGCGGCCAATTTGCTGAAGGTGCGCAGCACCGCGAGGTTGGCATAGTCCAGCGTCCACGCAATGTGACCCGTTGCGCCGAATGTCTTCTCTTGAAACGCACCCTGAGCGGAGCGAAGCGAAGTCGAAGGACGTTTCAAGAGCGGGGATGAGGCCGCAAATTCCACATACGCCTCATCCAGCACCACCAACACCGGCAGCTTCAACAGTCGGCGCAGATCATCATCACTGACGACTGACCCGTCGGGATTGTTAGGCGAGCACACAAACAGCACCTTGGCGCGCGGCTGTGATTTTACCGTCCGCTCAATGGCCTCAATGTCCAAAGAAAAATCTTCGCGCCGAGGGACAGCTACATACTTAGCCGCATTCACCGCCGCCGAAAACGGATACATGCCAAACGACGGCGGACAATCGATCACGACATCGCCCGGCTCAATCACCGCCCGCAAGACCAGATCGATCAACTCATCCGCGCCCGCGCCCGCCAGCAGTCGTTCAATCGGCAGTCCCGTGAACTTGGCCAATGCCTCTCGCAAAGCGGCTGAATCTGGATCAGGATAGATGTGCAAGAACGGCGCAGTCGCCAGCGCCTCACGCACCTTGGGCGAGGGGCCATACGGGTTTTCATTCGCGTCCAGTTTAACGATCTGATCGGGCGTGCGGCCCAATTTCTGCGACAACACCTCGAACGGCAGAATGGGCGTATACGGCTTCATCGCCGCGATGTCGGGCCGAATGAAGTTAAACACGGATGACACGGAGAGCACGGATTCTTCACTTGATTCCTTCGCGCTCTTTGCGTCTGCCCGTGTCCGCGCAGCGGCGGGCCACTGGGTGTCGCGGTTAGTTTCCGTCCTTAATAGCGCCGCTTGCGCGTGCCCGTCGAGCTGCTCCGCGAAGGCGATGCGCGCCGCTTGCTCGCTCAACGTCGCCGACGATTCATCATCCAACGCGATCAGGCTTGTAATCCGCACGAAATCCAGCGCATTCAGCGGCGAGGCAAACCGCGCCGTGCCGCCCGTCGGCATGGTGTGACTGGGTCCGGCGACGTAGTCGCCCAGCACTTCAAACGAGCGCTCACCGATGAACAAACCGCCCGCGTGCGTGATCATCTTTTCATACTTGGCCGGGTCTTCCACGGCGAGGCACATGTGTTCCGGTGCATACTCGTCCGCCAAACGCACGGCCTCATCCAAATCACGCGTGATGACGATACCGCCCTGCCCTTGCATCGAAGTGGCGATGATGGTCGAACGCGTGCGCTCTTCCATTTGCCGCGCCACTTCGATCTGTACCTTCTCCGCCAGCGACTTCGATGGCGTAAACAAAATCGCCGACGCCAACACATCGTGTTCGGCTTGCGCGATCAGATCAGCCGCCACCCATTCGGCATCGGCAGACTCATCCGCAATCACCACCGTCTCGGTCGGACCGGCCAGGCCGTCCAGACCCACGATGCCAAAGACTTGCTGCTTCGCTAACGTCACGAACAAATTGCCCGGCCCGACGATCTTATCCACACGCAGAATCGATTCCGTGCCAAAGGCCAAAGCCGCAATCGCTTGCGCGCCGCCCAACGTGTAGATCGTGTCGATGCCCGCGATGTGTGCCGCAGCCAGGATGACGTCGGAAATTGTGCCCATGCCGCGCTGCGGCGGCGTCACCACGATCACATCTTGCACGCCCGCCACTTGCGCCGGAATCGCGCTCATCAACAACCTGGACGGCCGCGGCGCGGTGCCGCCGGGCACATACACGCCCACCCGCGTCAACGGCGTCATTTTCTGCCCCAACACACCGCCCATTTCAGTGGTCGTCCAGGATGGCAGTGGCTGATGCTCATGGAAACGTCGCACGCGATCAGCCGCAAAAGTCAATGACTCGATCAACTCGCGCGGCAAACGATCAGCCGCAGCGGCCAACTGCGCCCGATCGATCTTCAAGCCGTCCAGGCTCACGCCGTCGATGCGGAATGTCCACTCGCGCAGGGCTATGTCGCCACGCGCGCGCACATCGGCCAGAATTTCGGCCACGGCTTCAGCCGGTGCGATGTCGCGGCCAAAGATGCGGCGCATCCCCTGTTTCATCGACTCCGGCAGCGGCGTCTCGGCCTTGACGCGATTGAGAATAGTAGATTGGGCGTCGGCAATGGAATAAATCTTGAGCATAATGCAACCTCGTAGTGCGTATTGCGTGGTGCGTGAAATCAACATGAAACACGCACCACGCAACACGTTTATTGTGCTTCCAAAGTTCTCAACAATTGTGTATAACGCGGCGGCTCTTCTTCAAAGATATAGGTGACGGGCGTGACGACGACGCCGCTGCCGCCGATGGCGCGCAGTTCGGTGATGGTGGGCATGAGGCGGTCTTTGCGCACGACGATATTCACATCGAACCACGAGCGATCGTCACGCGTGACGACGGGCGAAATGGTCGGGCCTTGCAAACCGCTCAGGTGCGGCTGGGCTAACATCGCCTGCGCGATGGCTTCCGGCGAGGCACCGCGCATGTTGGCAAAGACCAGATAACTGCCTTGCGCGCGCAAATGCGCTTCGATGAATTCCAGCAGTTGACGCGCGACCGCTAAAACTTCGGTGCGCTGCTGCAAGGCCGAGCGATTGGCGATGAGGACAGCCTGTGATTTCAAGATCACGCCGTCGGGCAGCGGGCGCAAGCGATTGTCGCGCAAGGTCGTGCCCGTCGAGACGAGATCGGCAATCAAGTCCGCGTAACCGATCGTGGGCGCGACTTCGAGCGTGCCTTCGGAATCGATCAGCTTCACATCCGATAGGCCATGCTGCGCGAGATAGGCACGGGTGAGGTTGGGGTACTTGGTCGCCACGCGCAACCGATCGGGTTGTTGCGATTGCCGCGCCACGAGGTCGCTTACGCTCAAGACATCGGCCCACAGTTCAGGCACGGCTAAAGCGAGCGTGCACGATCCAAAGCCCAGCGCTTCATGCAAGATGATGATGTCGTCGCCATCGCCACGTTTCTCTTCCACGGCGTCCAGTCCGGCGATACCAAAATCCAGGCTGGCCTGCCGCACGCCCACGACGATGTCGCCGGGCCGTTGGAACAGCACGGATAAATCGGGCACGGCAGGCACGGTGGCCTGATACTGGCGCGGATTGGGCTTGTAGATGCCCAGGCCGCAGGCATCGAGAAAAGCCAGCGATTCCGGCTCAAGGCGGCCTTTGGAGGGCAAAGCAAAGCGAATATCGGTTCGTGACATGTCAATCTCTCCAAATAAAAAGCCCTTCGATGATTCGAAGGGCTTGTGACTGAAACGACTTCAGGCGCGATCAGGCCGACCTTCGAGTAAGGATCAAGGTTGCATGATGGTGATGCGCCACAACGGAATAGGTGTTCATCGTGGATCGAACTTTATCATACGGGTTTCGATCCGTCAATCGGCAATGTGCACAACCTCAGTCCCCAATCGGCAAGGCAATTCTGTTCAAGAATGCACAACGGCGGCTCGGTGAAGATTGAGCCGCCGTTGCGAATGTGTTAAGCGCGGAGTTTACTTCTCCGGCGCACCCGCCGTGATCCAGTTAGTAACTTGCTGAAGTTCGGTCAGGTTTAACTGACCAAAGTGCTGGCCGCTTTGAATCTTGACGAGCAGGCTGCCTGCGGCATCCTTGGGCACGATGATAACGCCATCTTTGCCGCCCTTCATGGTTTCCGCATACGTCAGCAGATTCAGGCCGCCCATCGCGGTAGCGCCGTGGCACGTGCCGCACTTTGTCTGGAAAAGCGGGCCGATGGTGTCGTTGTAGGTCAGCGGACCCGCCGCAACCGGCGCGGCCGAACCCTCAGGCGTCGGCGTGACAACCGGTGTGGGCGCGGGCGTGGGGGTGGGCGGCAGTTGCAACTGCACGATCGGCTGCAAGGCGGGCGCATCCAAACCGGCATACGTCCAGGTGTTGCCGTGGCAGCCGCTGTTGGAGCAGAAGGAACTGTTGTCCTTGCCGCCTGCATTCGCGGTGGTATGGCAGGCCGAGCAGGTGGGGTTGAAGGCCTTGAAGTGTATGGCGATCCAGTTGGAGGCCAGGTGGGTGGACGGCTCTGCCCCGCGACTGATCTCGATGTTCGCGACGAATTTATCGGGACCGGCGACCACCGGGATAGAGTGGCACAAATTGCATTCCAGCCGGATCGATTCTTGCTTATCGTTCAGGTGTTTGCCGTCGTGACAGCGGAAGCAGCCGGGCGTCAAACGGTGACCGACGTTATTGGCGTGGGTTTCCCAGTTTTCCAATTGCTCGGGGAAGAAACTCTGCTGATAAGTGCTTTGCAGAGTTTTGACCACATCGGCCAGTTGCAGCGAGTTAGTCGCATAATAGTCAGGATAAGTGGCCCGATAGTAGTCCGGCAGTTTGGCGATGCCCGCCAGCGCGTCCGCGGTCGTGGCATACGTCTGGCTTAAGACCTCGGCCGCCTTTAACCGAATCTCTGGAATCTTGGGCGAGATGACGTTGTTGGCCAGCAGTTGATCGACGGCATCGCCCGGCGGCGAGATCAAGTGTGTGATGCGGTTGTGGCAGGTGATGCAATCGATCTTCTTGAGTTTGGACGTGTCGACTTTGGAGGCGTCAAAGTCCGTGTTCAGGTCGTAGTAATCGGTGGGCTTGCCGTCTTTACCGATCACGCGCACAAACGGAATAGTCTGCTCGGTCTCGCCTTCGGGCAAATAGTAGACCTCGCTTTGAATGTGCCAGTGGATGCCTTTGCCCAAACCCTGCCGCGTATCGCCGCCGCCGGTCTTGAGCGTCAGGTAAACGCTGGTCAGCGTATTGTTCACGTCAGTGCCAAAGCGCTTGATCTCCTTCAGGCTGTCGGCGGCAAATTTCTCCGGCGAGTGGCAGCGCTCACAGGTCTCGCGGGCCGGGCGCATCTCATCGGCGCGAATGGGGAACTTGTAGGTGGTAAACACGGTGGCAAAGACATGCTTCAGGTCGCCGGCCTTGCGTAGAATAAAACCGCCCCCCATGAAGTCGCGCCCGATGTGGCATTCCACGCACAGGATACGGGCGTGCGGCGAAACCTGGTAGGCGCTGTACTCGGGCGGCATGGTGTGGCAGGACGTGCCGCAGAACTGCGGGGAATTGGTGTACTCCCAGACGGTAGAACCGCCTGAAAACACGACGATGACGGCCACGGTCAACGTCGCCCAAGGTAACAGACGCCGCCACAAACGGGACCCAGCCGCTGGAACAAAAAACGCTCGAAGTGCCTGCTTGATTCGCTTCATCGTCTCCTCCTTTGGAATAAACCTGCGTTACAATGCGAGCGAATTTGATTCGCGCAACAGCGCGCGAAAAGTTACCGCCCGATCGGCTGTGCGTGGGCCGATCGGGCGGTTCATCAATCAGGTTCCGGTGTCGGCTCGAAAGTAGGCTCGACTGTTGGGGCCGGTGTCGGCGTTGCCGCTGGTGTCCCACTACCAGACGCAGCCGCGCCATCGGCGGTTTCGGGCGCACCGGCGTTGATCCACGCGATGAAGCGGTCGATCTCTTCGGGCGTAAACTGCCCGGCGTGGCCGCCCTTTTGCTGAAGAATCACAAGCACGCTCTTGGCGGGGTCGTTGGGCACGATGGCCGGGCCTGTCTTGCCGCCCTTCAAAGCATCAGCATAGGTCTTCAGCGACAAGTCGCCTAACTTGGTGGCGACGTGGCACGTAGCGCACTTGGCGGCGATGAGTTGATCTAAGCCGCCCGTCCAGACTTCAGCACCGGCACTCGGCGCGGGAGTCGCTGCGCCGCCCGCTTCGGGCGCACCGGCGTTGATCCACGCAATGATGCGCTTGATCTCTTCGGCAGTGAACTGTCCGGCGTGACCACCCTTTTGCTGAAGCACGACGAGCACGCTCTTGGCGGGATCATTGGGCACGATGGCCGGACCAGTCTTGCCGCCCGTCAAAGCATCGGCGTAGGTCTTCAGTGGCAAGTCGCCTAACTTGGTGGAAACGTGACACGTGGCGCACTTTGCCTCGACGAGTTGATCGCTTCCGTCGGGCGAGCCGGCGGCCGCAGCGCTGGGGTGCGGTCCGGGCG
>JAGOBP010000203.1 GCA_017999195.1 Thermoflexales bacterium | reverse complement strand
GCTGATATAGAACACGCGACCCTGCCCCTGCGCGTCCAAAGTGGTGATGTTCACTTCGGGATCGGGCGTGGTCCAATTGCCGGACGTGTAGCCGCCCTGGATGGTCACCGCCTTGTCGAGATAGACCACCTGGGTGATGCCCTGCCGAACGCTAACACCGGTATAGGTTCCGGCCGCGACCTTGATGACATCGCCGTCGCTGGCCGCATCCACCGCCGCCTGCACGGACGCATACGGGCAGCCGCCAAGACAGACGTACAGTTCGCTCGCCGCGGCTGCGCTGACTGCTCCGAACCGGCTGCCGATCAACCCCAACAGAGCGATCACCAGCCCCGCACTCACAACCATCACTCCCACGACCAGCCTGGTCTTCATGGCAATTCCTCCTCAATCGGGTGCAGTGTGGGCAACCTGGAACCTGGGCGGATTGCGGCGCGGGGTAGCAACAATCAGTGAAGAATCACGAGGCGCGGACGGCTATGAGATTGATCGCGAGATCACATCCGGGTCGCGGCCTGGTGCGATCTTGATCTCATCGCCGCCTGAACTGGGATGCAGGTGCCGCCGACTGTGTCAACGCGTCATGCGATCATCGCGGAAGCGGCCGCAGCTCGATCGAGCGGTGAAGCAATCTACGGTCTTTGGTGGACGGCGACGACACCGCCAAGCTCGACACAAGGAGGATGCAGAGGGAGAACCCGATCGTGAGCAACGCACGACACAGCGGATCGTTCATCTCACACCTCCACGTCTCTTCCCTGTGGCCGCAGTGGTGTGGAATCCAATCGGCGTTGAGGCCGAAGTGACCTCAACTTCAGTATACAGCGGTCGTCAACTGGCCGGGGATGAGTGTCTGGCGCGGCCCTGCGGCTCAGCTTAAGGATCGGCGCGCAAGTGTGTTGAATCAGATCAGTGACGAAATCAGCCGTCGTCACGCACGCGCCTGCTTTGGATTTCAGCCAGCCCGCCTTCACCTTCTCAAATACCTCGGCGGCGGCCAGCGCCTGCGGTGACTCCGCGCCGAACTGATCGAACGCCTGCTCGTAGGCTTCTTCGGCCTTGATGGTTTCCTAGCGCAGCTGCTCCAATTTGTGGGCGCTCTGCACTTGCTTGCTGACACTTGCACCACGCTTGCGCGCAGCGCAAGTGCAGGTGTCACCGAAAGTGCTACAACCGAGATGTACGGTTTGCTCGCTTCATCGATACGTGATTCAAGGTAGCCTTCGAGGATCAGTTCGGACTTGTCCTGCGCATCGGCGCGGCCCCGCTTGAACTGCCGCTCGGAACATTCCACGCGATACGCGACGGACTTGAAGAGGGTCAGGCCCTGCCCATGTCCCACGCTTCACCGAAGCGTGGGTAGGCCGCTTGGCGTCGGCGCGGTGTTGGAGGCGGGGCCGGTGGTGATCGTAAATGAGGCGATCCCGTTGCTGACTTTAAGGCCTTGCGGCTGGCCGATGAGGGTGAGTTTGGCGGTCATGAAGCGGGCCTCTGAAAAATTGCTCTTGATTTCCGCCGCGCGCGGTGGTTTAATATTGGCGGAACAGCGTCAATCGAGAGGACGCCACCGGCAGGTGCTATCCACACCTACCGGCGGCTAACCCACCAAACTGCGTAAACAGTCGGGCGGGCTGGTGCGCATTTTAGCACGAGCGGCCAATTCTGTGTACACAGGACTGGCCGTTTGCTTTTGGCGCTGTTCCACCTCACTTACAGCAGCAACACAGAACTGACGGCTTGACCCAACCGCGCAGAGGGTTGGGTCGTTTTTATTTCCGGTGTATGAAATTAACGGCGATCGGCAGTCCTATGACTCATTACAATGGGCGGCATCTTTTTGTTCAGGAGGATTCCCATGCCTTTGAAAAAACTGTATGACTACGAAGAACGTTGTCGCGAGCGCTGTGTCAGGCAGGAGCCTTACGGCTGGTCGCAGGGGAAATGGAATACTAGCCTGCAAGCGGAGTTTGCGACATACCGTGATTGGCGTACCCGCAACTACGTGGCGCAGCGACCCAAGCGCTTGCGTCAACGAGTCAATACCTTTGAGAAAACAACTGCTCTTTTTGAGTGTTACTTCGGTTACTTGGTCAACAAGACGGCGGTGTCTCCTGATGATTTGCGCCTGCGGCTGGTTGCCGAGTCGTAGCATGTTCAGCGCTACGTCGACTGGCATAGCGCACAACGCGTTGACGGTATGTCGCGCTATATGGTGCAAAGTGTCGGCCTGTTTGCGCGCATCGCGCGCTATTATCTGCCCGACGTGGCACCAGCCGCGGTAATTGAACTTGACCGTCTGCGGCAATCACTCGACCCGGATTCAAAACGGGACAAACTCGATGCCTGGCTCTCGTTGGCGACTTTGGACGAAGTGGGTTGCGCTGAGCACCCAGGGTTGGTCGCACTTTCTCAAGCTGGTACTGAGCAGGACAAGATTCTACTTGCTCTGGCTGCGCAGCGTAGTCTATTGATTCGGCTGGCAGTGCGGCGTCCGCTTCGTTCGCGTAACTTACGAGAAATGCAGATTGGGCGCAATTTGTTTCAGGATAGCGGGCATTGGAAGATTGAATTTCGCGGGAGTGAGTTGAAGGTGGGCAAGGTGCGCGGGAAGACGAATATCTATCGCGCATCATTTCCGCCTGATCTTGAAGACGCACTTGACGAGTTTCTAAAAATCTGGCGGCCACTCTTGCCGATTCAGCAGCGGCGTGAACTGTTTGTTACTCGCTGGGGAAACCCGTTCACTGCTAACGCACTAAATACTCAATTCCAGAAGACCGTCTATGCCTACACCCAGCACGCAACTCACATTCATCTCGTGCGCGATATTTGGGCAACTGAATTTATTGAAGGAACACAAAACTTCAGTGGCGCGGCCGACATGCTGGGCGATACTCTAGAGACAGTGTTGCGGCATTACGCGCATTTGCAGCGTATCGCTGTATGTGAGCAGGCCGATGAGTTCATTGCACGACAAATCGCTCGCAACAAACTATCCACGCCCTATCCACGGTCAACCCCGCTGTCTAAGCCTTAATCATTTGGATCCACTGGATTCACTTCAACGCACACTAGATGTGCGTCAGTGTGTTGAGTGAATAGTGCGGAACACAATCGGCGTCAGCTTGCCCAGGTTCCGCACTCAGCCCAACAAGCCAAGCATTTGGGGCTATATTCTCGCGTTTTTCCCCAGGTTTTCAGCAATCAGTCATTCGACAGCATTTGGCAATCGCGCTTCAAGTCTTGGTAATCCGAAGCTCGGTCTTTGGTGCTCTGCCTTCCAAGCAGGATGTCGCGGGTCCGAGTCCCGTCTCCCGCTCTATGCGCGCTGGGTCTTCAAGCAATCTCTTGCTTGAAGACCTTTTGCTTGACAGCCGGTGATGGCGCGCATGTTTGACGCAGGCCAGCCAGCGTGATATACTCGGCGGCACTTGAGCCTCAATCTCAAGTTGGTGTTACGCCCTCGTAGCTCAATGGATAGAGCGCCTGACTTCGGATCAGACGGTTATGGGTTCGACTCCCGTCGAGGGCATTGGGTTGCTGATTCACTCGCGGTAACCAGCTGAACATCTCAACAGTATGAAGTACGTCCTCAGAGTCTGTCTCTCCAGTTTCTCAAATTCTGTCATAGCTGCTTGATATAAATCCATCCACACAGCCATCATCACAATCCCGCGCCAACTCGCTGGACAGCGTTTCAGTTGAGCCTGGCCCGAAATACCACTGCCGTGCGGATTAATTTTGGAGGGTGTCATGTCAGAATCGATGCGAACCTTGGTTGAAGTCATCTTCAACATCAGTTACTTGATTGTCGTGTGGACGCTCGTGATCATGATGGTGCGGCAGCAGGCGCGTGTCCAACCCGATCGATTGCCGCTGGCGAAACGGGTGATGTGGGCCTTTGCGCTATTGGCGTTGGGCGATACGGGGCATGTGGGTTTTCGCGTGCTGGCTTATGCGACGGGCGGATTGGAAGCGAACCCGGCGCTGGTCGGTTTAGGCGCGCTGGCCACGGCCATTACCGTGACGTTCTTTTATGCGCTCGTGCTGGATATGTGGCGCTTGCGCTTTCAGAAGAAACTGGATTGGTTCGGTTATCTGCTGTTAGCGGCCGGTGTCGTCCGATTGATCCTCATGGCCCTGCCGCAAAACGAGTGGGGCAGCGTCGTGCCGCCGCAACCGTTTGGCATCTATCGCAACCTGCCGCTGATTGTGCAGGGCCTGGGCGTGATGGCGCTGATTTTGCGCGATGCGCTGGCGGTGAAAGATCGCGCCTTCACCTGGATCGGCGCGATGATCTTCGTATCGTATGCCTTCTACACGCCCGTGATCTTGTGGGTGCAGCAATCGCCCCTGCTGGGTATGTTGATGATTCCCAAGACGCTGGCTTATGTGGCGATCGCGGTGATTGCCTATCGCGAGTTGTATGGTTCGCGGGCCGCACCGAAACTCAAAGCAGCGAATGCCTGAAATCAAACCGGCGACTTCGAAAGAGGTCGCCGGTTTTTGTGAAGCCTGTGTTACGCTGATTGAATGATCTCTGCGCCATTCGTGGCGCGGCACACATAGATATTGGGGGCGCGGCCCGCCACCGATTGATAATCCGCGGCGACGGCACGTACAAACTCATCAGCGGCATCGGCGCTCACCAGCGCCACCGCACAGCCGCCAAAGCCCGCACCCGTCATGCGCGCCCCATAGCATTCGGTGCGACGTTGAGCCGCTTCGACCATCACGTTCAACTCATGGCTGGAGACTTCAAAGTCATCGCGCAGACTCACGTGGCAGGCATTCATCAATTGGCCTAATTCAACGGCATCACCGCGACGCATCACTTCGACCGCGCGCAAAGCGCGATCGTCTTCGGTAACGACGTGTCGCGCACGGCGGCGCGTGATCGGATCGAGTTCGTCCGATCGGGCGTTGAATTGCTCCACGCTCACATCGCGCAATGCCTTGACGTTAAAGAAATGCGCGGCGGCTTCGCATTGTGATCGACGTTCGTTGTACGCGGAATCGACCAACCCTCGCCGCGTAGCCGTATCCAGCACGATGACGACGGTCTCCGGGGGCAGGGGCACGGTTTGTAGTTCTAGCGAACGGCAGTCGATCAAAACCGCGTGATCGGCTTGGCCCGTCGCCGAGATCATTTGATCCATGATGCCGCAATTCACGCCCACCCACTTATTCTCTGCGCGTTGGCCCAGCAGCGCCATCGCGGGCGCAACCCACGCGAAGCCGGACACCGCGGCAAAGGCGCGCGCGGCGGCCAGTTCCCACGCGGCCGATGAGGACAGTCCCGCACCGATGGGCACATCGCCCGCGACGACGCCTTCCCAGCCGTGCACTTCGTAGCCGGCATCGATCAACGCCCACGCCACACCTTTGAGATATTCGCCCCAGCCCGCGTGTTTCTCGAAATGATCGAGATCGAATTCAACGGCTTCGCGCATATCGAGCGAATAGGCGGAAACAATTCGATCGGGGCGGGGGCGCAGTGCGATCCACATCGCGCGATCGATCGCCATCGGCAACACGAAGCCGTCGTTATAATCGGTGTGCTCGCCGATGAGGTTGACGCGGCCCGGCGCGCGCACGATAATGCTGGGCGGCTCGCCGAAGCGGCGGGTGAATTCGGTGGTGACGTGATCTTGAAGGGCCATGCGGGTTCTCCGAAAGTGAATCACAGAGGGTTGATATGCTATTGGCAATTGGTCTCTTGTTCGCGGCGTTGATTGCGCTGGGCTGGTATTTCTCTGAACAGATAATCCACCCCAAAATTTACCCGGTTGATGAAACCTACCGCATCGAAGTTGAGGCGGGCAAGTTGGTTCCGGCTGAGTTTGAAGCCCTGCCGCGCCGTGAAATGACCATCCGCTCGCCGTTTGGCTATGACTTGTTTGGCCTGTATTTCCCGGTCGAAAACGCGCGCGGCGTGGTGATCATCTGTCACGGCATCACGTTTTCGCTGTATGGTTCGGTCAAGTATCTGCCGTTGTTTCGGTCGCGCGGCTTCGCTGTTTTATTGATCGATCATCGTCATCACGGCCGCAGCGGCGGCGATAACAGCACCTTTGGCTATTTCGAAAAGCACGACCTCAGCGCGTGGGCCGATTGGGTGTACACGACGAGCGGGCCGCAGACCCCGATCGGATTGCACGGCGAATCGTTCGGCGCAGCGACGATGATCCAAGCAATGGCCATCGATCCGCGCTTCGCCTTCGGCATCGCCGATTGCGCCTTCTCTGATCTTACGGATTTGTTGTCGCATCGGCTGCGACAGGATTTTCATTTGCCCGCGTGGCCGATTGTGCCAGTGGCAAGCGCGGTTACGAAATTGCGCGCAGGTTTCTATTTCACCGATATTTCACCTTGTCACGATGTCGCATCCATCGCCGCGCCGATCTTGTTTGTGCACGGTGAAGCCGATCAGTTTACGCCTGCGCGCATGTCGCGTGAACTGTTCAGCGCCAAACCCGATCGCAAACAGTTGTACCTCGTCGCGCAGGCCGATCACGCTGAGGCTTACTGGCATGATCGGGCGGAGTACGATCGGGTGGTGGGCGACTTCATCGATCGCTATTACGCGGCCTCGTCTACGTATTTGTAGCCGTGTGCTTCGAGATAACGCTTTTCCTTGTCGCGATGCGCTTGCGCAAGTTGCTGCTTGATCTTGGCCCAACTCTCACCGGCCAGCGGATAAAGGCGTAACAGTACGAAGCAGATGAACAACAGCACGGCGGGCACGGCCACCCAGCCGATGAGGATGCCCGTCTGCGCCGAGACCGATTGCGCGCCCTTCGCCAAAGCCTGATCGTAGCCGAACGCGCTGATAATGCCTAAAAACACGGCTTGCGCGATGCTGATGGCAGGCTTGGTGACGAGGCTGTTGACACCCGCATACATCCCCTCGCGGCGCAGGCCCGTGCGATGTTCGTCCATGTCGATCACGTCGCCGTTCATCAGCGGAATCAGATACATCATGCCGCTGAAGCCCACGCCCAGCAGCAAGAAGCCCACCACTGATGGGGCGACCTCGCGACCGAAGACCAATAGAATTGCACAGCCGATGGCAAAGGCCAGGCACAAGCGAATCATGCTGGTCTTGACGCCCCAGGTATCGCGCACTTTGATCCACAGAATTAAGCCGCCCACGATGCCTGCCAGCAGCGCCAGATACAGTGGCATGGCCGACACTTTCAGTTCGTCAAAGTAATACAGCACGCCTTGCATCAGCGAGGTCTGGATGTAGATGACGG